>CATOJL010000024.1 GCA_951800155.1 uncultured Bacilli bacterium
TAGTCTATTTACCAAAAGAACAGTGGATAAAAGTTCCTAATACCCATAAAGCAATTATTGATGAAAGGACATTCCAAATGGCACAACTATTGTTTCAAAGTACAAAAAACCAAACAAAAAAATCATACGATTATCTTTTAAAGGGCTTACTATATTGTAAAGAATGTGGTCATAGCATAGGAGTTCAACATTTTCCAAAAAGAAAAAAAGACTATACCATATGCAATTATTATCGAAAATATGGAAAGAAAAAAAATATCTGTAGTGCACATCGTTTCCCGTATGAAGAATTAGAAAAAACTATATTAGAGAGAATAAAAAAAGACTGCCTTACATATATTGATTCTGCATCTCTAACTCAAAAATTAAAATTAAAAGAAAAAACAAAACTAAATCAAGAAAACTTAAATTTAAAAATTAAAGATTGCCAAAAGGAAGTCAATAAACTACAAAAACAACTTGATTTTATATATGAAGATAAATTAAATAATCTAATTGATGAAGAACAATATAAAAGAATATCCTCTTCTAAATTAAATTCCATACAGTATTTTAACACAAAACAAAGTTATTTTATAAAAGAAAAAACGAGATTACAAAATAGAAATATAGAAAAAAATATTTCAAAAATAATGGAGGATTTGCTTTCCTTAAAACATCCAACAAAAATGTTCACTTCTGCCATCATTAGAGAAATAAAAATAGATAAAATGGGAAGTATCGATCTTTATTATAATGTTTGTAACCCAAAAAAAGATGAATATTTTTAATACCTCATAAACGGAAGGAAATAAAGAAAGGAAGAAATATGAGAAAAAAAACATGTATTTTGTTGTTAAGTCTATTTAGTATTTTTTTAAAAATACATAATGTCAATGCTAGCGATAATGGTGCATTTAAAATCAATGATGAAGAATCTTTTGATGCATGTCTTGAAAATGCAAGTATTTGTCAACTTACAGATCATTTAAATATTAAAAGCAAAAAAAGAATCACACACGATACGACCATAGACTTAAATGGTTATACAATTATAGCTGATCCATCATTGCAATTAAAATCAGGATTTTTAACTGTGGATAGAAAAGCAAAACTCACAATTGAAGATACAAAGAAAAATGGAAAAATTTCAACAGGAAAAGAAGGAAATGTATGGGCCGCTATTCAACTGATTCAAGATAATAATAGTACAGAAGTAGCAGAACTTATTGTAAATGGTGGAACCATTGAGGGATATTACTATGGCATTGTAGGAAATGGAACAATGCACAACACAAAGATTACTATTAATGGCGGAACGATTAAAGGTTTAAATGCAGAGGATAGTGTAGCTATTTATCACCCTCAAAAAGGAGAACTCATCATCAATAATGGTACTATTTCTGGTGGAACAGGCATTGAAATTCGTTCTGGAAATCTAACTGTCAATAATGGTACTATTTCTGGAATTGCTCCAAAATTTGTCAAAATGGTCAATACGAATGGAACCACAACAAATGGTGTTGGTATTAGTATTGCACAACATACAACTAAAAATCCAATTAAAGTTGCTATTCATAATGGAGATATTCAAGGACAATATGCATTATATGAATGGAATCCCCATAACAATAGTCAAGAAGATTTAGCAAAAATTAATATGCACATTTATGGAGGAAATTTTACAGGTCTTGCCCAAGGTGTTCATACTGTATATAGCCAAGATTTCACACATTTTATCTCAGGAGGAAAATTCAACACGGATGTAAGCGAATACCAAGTCAGTTCTATAAATTCCGATGAAGCCTCTACCGTATTTAAGGAACAAATAGGAGAATCTAATCATGTTTTATTTCCATCCCTATGTATTCTCACTATAATAGGAATCTGTTTAGGTATCCTATATTGCAAAAGGGAAAATTTACTATTCTTTAAATGAAATCAATTTTGATTTCTTTTTTAGTGCCACTTTTTATGCCTTGCAGTTGGCCCAGTGGGTCCTGTTGGCCCTCCAGCAGGTCCTTGTGGTCCTGTAGGTCCCGTTGGCCCAATTTGGCCGATACATCCATTTGGCTTACATCTAGAATCATGTTCTATTTTTTGCAATGCTTGTGAAAAATCTCCATTTCCACAATTATGATTCATACATCCCATTTTTTACCTCCTTTTCTAATAATAGAATATGAGGAAATGAAAAAAGATACAATAATGAATGTCATGGGAATTTTTAAAACTACTAAAATAGAATACAAAAAAAGTCAACCGATTGGTTAGACTATTTATTAATCATATTCATTAAATTAATTTTAAAAATATCTTTTTCTGCATGATCTCTAGATACCATAATTCCTTTATATGTTACTAACTCAGATTGATGCCCCTCAGACAAAATATCTTCTGGAGTAATTGTGTTTAACATAATAATTTTCTCTTTTTCATACACAACATAGTGTAATTTAATATATCCATGTACTTTCGCAAAAATAGTATCTGTTGGTAATCTCAATTCATATGACTTTGTACCACTTTTTTCATTTGTCGCCACCAATTCGCCTAGAAATTCTCCCTCTTTTAAGCGTGGATAATAATCGAAATATAACTTTTTATAAGCAAGCATATTATATTTTTTTAACGAACGCTCTAATTTATGAAAATTATTTTCATTTACATAATCAAACAAGTACGTTTCTTTCATACGAATTCACCTCACCATCTAGTCTTTCTCTATTAAAAGCATACCATAATTCCTATTTACTGTCAAACATAATTCGAACAACTGTACATCCTGTATTTCCTATTATTCCCTTATATTCCAATACATTTCTATTTTTTCGTAGTGTCAAGTCAGTCACTTTTCTTAAGATGCCACTCCCATTTCCATGAACAATGACAACAACCTCATTTCGCATTTTCTGATTATCACGAATAAAATCATGAATCGCTACCACTGCTGTTTGCGCATCATATCCATGCAAATCAAGTTTGGGTAGACAATCATAAAAGACAATATTATTTAAGTTCGTCATACTTCTTTTTTATTTCATCATAAGCAAAAATGGAATTTCGACTACCGATTTTAGTTACCGATAATCCAGCAGTCACATTGGAAAACTTCAAAATGTCATCGATTGCCCAGTCCATAGCAATTCCATAAGTAAAAGCTCCATGAAAAATATCCCCTGCCCCTGTTGAATCTACTGTTTTCACTGTAATACCTGGCATAACCTCTACTTTATCCTCTTTCTCATACAAGCAACCTTTATCCTCGATCGTAATGACAATATTTTTAGAAAATGTTTCTTTCATTTTTCTAAATACTGCCTCATATGTATCTTCTTTTATTTTTATATTCGTAACTGTTTCCGCAAATTCTTTCGAACATACAACATAATCAATAATACGAGCTAAACGTAAATTATCCTCTGTCACACGACCAGCATCCATAATAGAAATTGCATTTGGATACTTCTCAATGATATTTTTTGATAGTTCAAACTCATGTCCATCAACTAAAATAACATCAGGTTCAAAGTCTAAATCTACCATTTTCAACTTTTCTGCTTCTCCTGGTCTATAAGATACAATTGTCCTTGTTCCAGACTCCACATTCGCAAAAATGATAGAAGCAGTCGTTTCATATCCATCAAGAATACGCATATATCGTGTATCCACACCAACCTCATCTAACTCTTTTTTGATATAATTTCCATACTTATCATTCCCAACAACACCAATAAAAGTCGCCTCTATCCCCCATTTTCCAAGTAAATAAGCTGCATTACAAGCAGGGCCACCACCACATTCAAACTTTGTATCAATTCTAAGTTTTGTGTTCTCCTCTAAGAAACCACACATTGGAATTGTTGTATCATAAGAAGCATGTCCAATACATAATACTTTCATATTCTCACCTAGTATTATTATAATTTTTTTTCTAAATTTTGTCTATGAAAAAAAGAATATTTTCTATGATTAGACAAATGATTTTACACCTATTTCTCTATATAGTATATTCTTTTTTCTTCTTTTTATGTCTATAAATAGAAAGTTATATTTCCTCCTTGTATAGACATCCATATTTTCTGTTTTCCATTTTCAAGATAAAAAGATTCAAGCCAAACAATCCCATGTAAACTTTCAACTACTTCCTATGCTACTCTGTATGTTTAAACTCTCTATATCGTTTTTTCACTTCTTTTTGCTATACTAGAGCCTCTATCTAAAAATATCTTCTATACGGATTGAAATCATCTTATTAAATGGAAATTCCATTTATATTTTTCGACTAATATTTAGTAAAATTCCCATACTACACAATGTGATTAATAAACTAGAACCCCCATAAGATAAAAAAGGCAATGTAACTCCAGTAACAGGAATAAGTCCAACCACAACCATTAAATTTAAAATTGCCTGAAAAGAAAGTCCAAATGTAATTCCAAATGCTACATATTTTGAAAATAAATCTTCACATTTTCGGGCAATTCGAAATCCCCTATATATAATGAACAGAAAGAGTCCAACCACTAAAATAACCCCTAAAAAACCAAATTCTTCTGATATAATAGAAAAAATAAAATCGGTTTGTGGTTCAGGTAAATAAAAGTGTTTTTGTCTTGAATTTAAAAATCCTTGCCCAAAAAGTCCTCCTGGTCCTATTGCATATAACGATTGAATAATCTGAAAACCACTTCCTAATGGATCACTCCATGGATCTAGAAAAGATAAAATTCGTTTCAAGCGATAAGGTGCCATCAAAATTAAACCAGTAATCCCTACTGCCCCTAAAATGCCTAACTTCATGAAGAATTTGAAATTTACACCTCCAACAAATAAAAGCCCCATAATACTCATTACAATAATCATACCTGTTCCAAAATCCGGTTGTAACATAATTAAAGCAAAGATGAAAAGTGTAATTCCCAAAATTGGTAAAACGCCTTTGATAATAGAAGATAAGTTTTTTTCATTTTTAATCAAATATTTTGAAGTGAAAAGAATTAAGGCGAGTTTTGAAAACTCACTGGGTTGAATACCAAAAGAGCCAATTCCAAACCAACTCCTACTTCCATTTCGAATCGTTCCAATTCCGGGAATTAAAACAAGAATCAGTAACAGAGTAGAGAGAAATAAAATACTATTCATTTTTTTATAGTAAAGAGAAACATCAATTTTACTTACAAATAACATAAGAAGAAAGCCAATACATAAGAATAATCCTTGATTTTTTACATACTTAAAAGGATCTGCAAATTTATATTCTGCCCAAATGGAAGAAGAGGAATAAATCATCAATACACCAAATAAAGAAATCAAAAGAATACCGAGTACAAGGACTACATCTAGTTTTTTTTCTTTCATACTGTACCCCCTTTAAAGCCATACTCCATAAATAATGCCAAGCATTCCTCCAATAAGTCCTATAATCCAAAAAAGTTTCACAATATCTCTTTCTGCAAATCCTAATTTTTCAAAAGTGTGATGAATAGGTGCCATTGGAAAAAGTCTTTTTTTTGTCAATTTATAATAGTATCTTTGCAAAATACAACTTACTGTTTCTAAAACAAAAACAATTCCTATAACAATTAACAAAAGTTCATGTCTTGTCAAAATGGCAATTGCGCCAATGACTGCTCCAAGAGCAAGAGAACCTGTATCCCCCATAAATATTTTAGCAGGATGGACATTGAATAAGAGAAAGCCAAGTAAAGAGCCTACTAATAAAAAGAGAAAAAAGGCAATCTCTGTATATCCTTCTAGCCAACCAGTGGCAAGCGTTAAAATACCAAAAGTAAAAACGGCAATTGTAGAAAGACCACCTGCTAAACCATCTAGTCCATCTGTTAGATTTACAGCATTACTACTCGCTAAGAGGATAAACAAAATAAATAGACCATAAAACCAGCCAATATTCCATTTAAAATGCATGCTATGAATCCATAAAAGAGGTTCATTGTCTGCAAGCATAAACAAATAGAAAA
Source organism: uncultured Bacilli bacterium (assembly GCA_951800155.1). GTDB lineage: Bacteria > Bacillota_I > Bacilli_A > RF39 > UBA660 > CATOJL01. The sequence goes on from CATOJL010000024.1 coordinate 5,961, forward strand.
AAAGGGTTGCAATGATGATCTGTCCCATTAATTTTTGTCCTTCACTAAGTCCTGCATTCGTTTTTCTCTTAATAATGAGATAGTCATCTAAAAAGCCAATAAATCCATAGCCAAGAAAAGTAAATAAAATGATGAGTAAATTATAAGTAATTTCTATTTTGCCAAGTAGATAAAGAACAAACATACTTAAAAGAGGCGCTAAAATGAAAATAAGTCCCCCCATTGTTGGCGTACCTGCCTTTTTATGGTGTCGTTCTTCTAAATAAATACTTAAGGTTTGATCCATCTTTTTCTTTCGCAAATAAGGTACTAAGATAGAACCAATACAAATGGAAACTAAAAAGCCAATCATAATACAAAGGACTACTTTTGTTAGTAATAACATAACTCATCTCCTAACTCATAAAAAGTCTAACTGTTTCTCCTTCTAAAATTCGGCTACCTTCTGTTGGGGATTGATAAGTTACCTTTTCCCCACTCCCTGTATACTCCACTTTAAATTCTTTTAAATTTTTCATCGCCTCTTTAATATCCATCCCTGTTACATTAGGTACAGAAATATACTTTTTATCATTATAATTATACTTTTTATCACTGGCACCCTTAGGAGGGTCAATATCTAAAATAGAAATGGCATCCAAAAGAACGGTTCTAGCAATAGGAGCTGCAACAGTTCCACCATATTGGACAACTCCTTTGGCATTATCTATCGCAATATATACGACAACTTCTGGGTCATTTGCTGGCAAAAAACCGATAAAAGATACAATGTAATTTCCCACCATATATCTTCCATCCTTTACTTTTTGCGCTGTCCCCGTTTTTCCTCCCACACGATATCCATCAATAAAGGCAGGTCTTCCTGTTCCATTTGTAACAACACTCTCTAAAGCATATCGTACCTTTTCACTTGTTTCTTCACTAATCACCTTCCGTTTTGGTGTCACTTTTGTTTCTTTAATGACCGCATTCGTTTCTGGTTCATTAATGCTTTTTACAATATAGGGTTGGTATAATGTTCCTCCATTAATAGCCGCTGATACCGCTGTAATTTGTTGGATGGGGGTAACAGATACACCTTGGCCAAACGAAGTCGTTGCTAGTTCTACTGGTCCTACTCGGTCTAATGAAAATAAGATTCCTGAAGCTTCTCCGTTTAAATCCACGCCTGTTTTGCTTCCAAAGCCAAAATCACGAATGTATTTAAATAAAGTTTCCTTTCCTATTTTTTGTCCAATAGACACAAATCCAGGGTTGCAACTATTCTCTACCACATTTAATAAACTTTGCGCACCATGTCCCCCATGTTTCCAACATTTAATACGAGCATTTTCCACCTGAACAGAACCAGAATCAAAAAATGTATCCTTCTCTAAGTCAATTAATTTTTCTTCTAATGCTGTTGCAAGGGTAATGATTTTGAATGTAGAACCTGGTTCATAGGTCATCCAAATCGGTAAATTTCGGTTAATTTCTTCTAAGGAATAGTCTTGGTAATTGGATGCCTCAAAAGAAGGTCTAGATGCCAAAGCCAATATCTCCCCTGTTTTAGGATCCATAGCAATACCTAATGCCTGATCTGGATTGTATTTACTTACTGCATTATCCAATTCTCTTTCTAAAGAAGCTTGCAACTCATAATTAATCGTAAGTGTGAGATTCATTCCATCTTGCGGTTGCACATAACTTTCCGTTAGTTCTAATTTTTTACCTTTCGCATCGGATAAATATTTAATAGCTCCATAAGCACCCGTTAAAAATTTATCATAAATGAGTTCCAATCCACTTAATCCTTGGTTATCAATCCCAACAAATCCTAAAGTATGCGCCAGTAATGTACTATAAGGATAAATTCGTTTTGATTCTTTCAATAAATAAACTCCATCTAAGTGTAATTCATTGATCTGATCTGCCACCTCATAAGTCAGTCTTCTTCCTTCTGGATGAACACGTTCCATAACGGTTCGTTTACTAGCATGAGCCAACATATCCTCATAATCTGTCTTTAAAATGGAACTAATTTTTCTAGCAACTTCCTCCTTGTCCTTTATTTGATTTGGAATAAAAACTAAAGAAACAGTCGTTTCATTATCTGCTAACACGACACCATTTCGATCATATATTTTTCCTCTATCCCCCTCTATGGGCAAATTTCTGCTCCAAAGAGAATCAGCCAATGAAGAGAGTTTTCCATAAGCAATGACTTGAATATAAAATACTTTTCCAATAATAAGTAAAAATAAAAAAGCAATTCCAATAAAGGCAATGTTAATACGAATATGTATTTTTTTATAGAACATAGTATCACCAATACATTTTATGTTGTATTATTTTATTTAAAACAAAAATAGAGCCTTATTTACTCTATTTTTCACACTCCATCGTATTGTTCGCTTCCTGTTCGAAACCTGTAAAAGAAAGCATTAAATCGCCACACAAATTTCTAGAATGATCAACATATCCATATTCACTATGTGTAAATGCCATCATAAAGGGTATATCTTTACATACAGATTTTAATGTTTTATAAATTTCATCTAAGTGTTCTTGTGTGCCATTTCCCCTTCGCACATTGTGCATAAAAAGATAAGCACCCGGTTTTTCTATCAGCCGATTTACTTTTTCAACGGCTTTTCCAACACCTTGAACAAAAGTGTCCTGATTCGCTTTCATTTGAATAACGGCTGTACTGGTGCAAACTTTATTGGCAACAGTTATACTCCCATCTTCATTTCCTATGAAAGGTTGATGAAGAACGATAACCTCCCCTAGTGTTTCTTTTATTCCGAAAGGTTTGGTACTTGCTATATCAGCTAGACCAGGTCCTTTTAACTCTTCTACATCTTTTCCAACCCATGTTGCATATTTTTGTAAAGCTTTTTCATGATCGATTTCTACAATATGAAAATCTCCATCCATTTTTGTGATAATTCCCATATTATCACTTTTTTTATACGCTCCTGTAAAAACAGTTTCCATACGTTTATCCGTATAAAATAAAATAATCCCTACACTATCTGCCATACAAATGTCCTTATTAAATAAAAAACTTCCCGTTTGCACGGTCCCACCAAAGACAGGGACATTTCCTAAAATATCTTGTACCCCTTTCATATACATTTCTTCTTCTTTTGTAGAGGATACCATATAATAATAAGCTGGTGCATAATCCTTTTTCGCATCTTCTAAGGCCTTTAATGCAAGTTTTCGCCCCGCTTCTCTTTTATCTTCCATTTTCTCTTGGACTGCGATTCCTACTTCTAAATCTATATCATCTAAAACAATCATCCCTGCAAATCCATGATCTGATGTCACTACTCCTTCTGGGACAAGTATAGCTCCCTCTGAGATAGATCCTAAAATAGGAAGCGTAGGGGCTACTTCTTTTATCCCCTCTAGCACTTCTTCTTGTTTATAAAAATGCGATGTATATACAATACCTACTTTCGCATATTCCACTTGTTCTAGAGCTTTTTTTGCTATTTCTATTCCCGCTTCTTTTGCATTTTCCTCTGTTGTATATCCTACTTTTGCCTTTAACATATTTCCTCCTTAAAAAATAGAATACCCTTTTCCCCCTATCTTTTCTACTTTATTATATCATTCCTGCTCTAATTTTAAAGTCCTTATTTTTGATTTAACAGTAACTTTACATGAAAAAAGACTTGGTAGAAAGAAATATATATTTTCCTCACAAGCCTTTAAAGAAAGATGTCTATATAAGTTATTTTTTGATGCATCTTTTCATTTATGAATGTTTCCCTTATGATAAATTTGTTTCGAAACTACATTACTATCTTTCTTAACATATTCTCTTTCTAAGAAATCATAATAAGTTCCCGGTGTAATAATTCCTCGCATTTTTAAAACATCAGCTCCACTTGATCGCAAGATTTTATCAACCAGAGCCCCACAATTATTTCCTAAAATAAAGAAAGTTTTTAATTTACCATTTGTAAATTTATAGAACTTAGCTTTTGTATTTTTGTAAAGCATACTAGCATAATCTGTGTATTCTTCCTCTTTTATATTTTTATCATTTTCTAAGGCACGCACATATTTAGGTTTCCATTCTTCTAACGATTCAAAAATATGCTCTAGTTCTTGTATTACTTTTTCCTTTTGCCCCTTACTTAATTTAATACCAAAAGCAAAGATTGTTTTCTCACTATATTCTACACAAAAACGAATGTATTCTTTCTTTGAACAAGTAAATACAACCCCTGAGCCGATTCCATCTCTTAACTTTCTAGTATCCATATCATAGTTTCCATAAGAAACAATATGTCCATCAAAACATAAATCAACATGTCCTAATCTCCCTGTTCCTTGCATAGAAACATGAACAAAAATTTCTAAATCAACTTTTTCCTGTTTTTTATGAAAATCAAGTTCTATATTTTTATCTTCTCCTAAACGATTAATTTTTTGAAGAATAGATAAAGGAATTAAGGCATCAATAAATGGAGGAAGCGGCAAATGAATTCTTTTAATATGAATATCTTTTTGATCTAGAAAATCAAACAGATAATCTATTCCTAAAAGTAAAACATAGCCCCCTATAATATATAGCATAATATCCATATGAATTTTTGGTGCGAAAAAACAAATAATTCCAAAAACAAAAGAAATGAAGCCTTCTAAAAAATCTTTAAAGATTCCTTTTAATTTATCTTTTTTCATAAGATAACAACTAATAAATTTTATCAATCCATTAAATATAAAATAAGTAGAAAATACCATAATTAAGATAGCTTTGGGTATATCAATAAAAAAAAGCGCAATTAATACAAGTAATGTACTTCCTATTGCTTTAGAAAGTACAATTTTACTTGTTTTTTTACTAGTAAACATTGTAAATAAGTCTTTAATACAAGAGATAAGCATAATTAAAAGAATAATCTCTATAAAACTAGAAAATAGCTCATGATTAAAAATAATAATCAGTATTCCTGTTATTATATAAGTAAGAGAAAACGCAAAATAATTATTTTTTTCTATATAATAACTTAATGTATTTAAAATTTTATCCATAATATCACTTCTATATTTATCATATCAAAAAATGACTTCAAAATGCAATATACTTAGAAAAATAGAATAAAAAAGGACCACTTATCTATAAGGATCTCTTTTACTTTATATAAGATTTATATACCTAAGGTATAGGGAGATTGTCTTGTTCCATCTCCTCCTGTTATTTTTAAATCCGATTTTAATGTCACAATAGGTCTAACACTTAAAGAAGGACCTGCAAAACTACTTCCACCAAACGAATACGGACCATTACCCCTACCGGGATTACCGAATCGACATACTGCTATAATAACTCCATCTCCATTAATATGACGTAAACACCATTCATAGTCTGAAGTCATCCATTCACTACCAGAACCAGTATAACCCCTTCCTCCTCGGGAAGCAACAAAATACCCACTGTTAGAATTTTCCAATTGGTCTACTTTCTTTGCAGTTAAAGTACCAATTGCATTCTCCACCAAATTTTTATCCATCACAAAACCTTCATCTGGAACTCCAGCATCTGGAACAGATGCTAATGTCTCTTTTGCTTTTCCATCATATCCCATATGTCTAGAGCCTACCGTTATTCCTTCGGTTTCATAATGTTTTGCTATTGAATTTAATATTTCTATATACCTCATATACCCTATTCCACTTTTAAATCTTCCTGTACTACTAGATACATATTCAGATACTATATCTACTGTTCCGGCTTCGTTTTTCCGTATTACCCTCCATAAATTTAACTCTTTAGGATTAATTTCACTAAAAACATAACTTTCAAGTATACCACTGCTAGTTTTAAAAACAGACTGAATGGTCGTATAGCTTATATAATCACCTAATTCAAACATTTGGGCAAGTGGTACCCTTTTTGAACCTACTATTTTCTCCCCATTTACCCAAGCAATTTTTCCTTCATCAATATTTTCAGGTTTTGCATCCCCTGGAGTCTGACTAACTAATGTTGGTGCGACATAAGTCCCTGTTATTTGCTTTCCTCCAACTAATGCTGTTCTTCCTTTTAATATTTGAGAAGCAGTCGCATTTCCATAATTTGCTTTCGTATATAAATCATCTAAGGCATTCTGCACGGTTACTTGATTATTCTTATTGTAACTTACTCCATTCGATGGCGGACTCATACTTGCTGCATTTATACTTAGTGTGGCTATAATCATACATAGTAATACTACCTCTATTCCTATCATTATTTTATGTCTCTTTTTCTCACTCATATTTATTCTCCATTCTACATACTATTATTACTATGTATACATTATACC
>CATOJL010000025.1 GCA_951800155.1 uncultured Bacilli bacterium
TTATTATATAGATCATTTAATGCTCCTTCTACCGTTGTTTGGCTATTTTTACTATAACTGACTCCATTCGATGGCGGATTACTACTGGCCGCATTTGTTCCTACTATTGCTATAATCATTCCGAGTAAAATCACTTCGATTCCTATCATCACTTTATGTTTCTTTTTCTCTTCCATCTCTATTTCCTCCTCCTTTATTTTTCTATATATCCTATTATACCCCCCCCCCCCCCCCATCATTTTGTCAACTTCATTTTTGACACACAAAAAAAGGTAGAGCCTCCCTACCATATTAATTTTATATAAAAAAGAAACATATAATAAAAGTCGTTTCATACTACTCAGATTTCACTTTTTCTAAAAATTCATCTTCTGTCCATATTTCTATTCCAAGTTCTAGTGCTTTCTTATATTTACTTCCAGGATTAGCCCCTACAACTACAACACTTGTCTTTCCTGTTACAGAAGAGGATGTTTTTCCACCGTTTTCTTCTATAATTTTACTTGCATCTTCTCTAGAAAATTTTTCTAAACTTCCTGTTAAAACAAAAATCTTATTTTCAATATATATATTATTTCTTGTGTCTATACCCTTATATACCATTTCAACTCCATATCCTTTTAACTCATGAATTAAGGTTAGATTATCAGAATTTTGTATAAAATTCATAATACTATCTGCCATAATTTCTCCTATATCATCAATAGAAAGTAATTCCTCATAAGTTGTAGAAAGTAAATTGTCCATTGTCTTATACTTTTTTGCAAGGATTTTAGCAGTTTTTTTCCCAATATACCGAATACCTAAAGCAAATAGAAGTCGTTCTAAAGAATTTCCTTTACTGGCTTCAATACCATCCAAAAGGTTTTGAATACTCTTTTCTCCATACCCTTCTAATTCTTTTAATTCATCTTTAACCTTTTTTAAAGTATAAAAATCAGAAACTTTTTTGATGTAGTTCATATTGTATAAGTCCTCTACAATTCTCTCACCAAAACCTTCAATATACATAGCATCTCTAGATACAAAGTGGGTAAGTGATTCTATTTTTCTAGCAGGACAATGTTCATTTACACAATAATGGTGGGCCTCTTTTTTTATTAATTCTTCCCCACACATAGGACAGAATTGAATCATTTCAAAAGGAACTAAAGTTGTAGTTCTTCTTTCTTCTTTTACACCAACTACTTCAGGAATAACATCTCCAGCTTTACGAATACAAATCGTATCCCCTATTCGAATATCTTTTTGCTTACAGTAATCTTCATTGTGTAAAGTAGCCTTAGACACCAAAGAACCAGCCACATGCACAGGATGAAATAAAGCATTTGGTGTAATTTTCCCAGTACGGCCTACTGTAAATTTAATATCAATTAAAGTCGTCAGTACTTCTTCTGCTGGAAACTTGTAGGCTATACCCCATCTAGGAACTCTTGAAGTAAAGCCCAATTTCTCCTCATCCAATAAGCTATTTACCTTTATAACTACACCATCAATTGCAAAGGGAAGTTTTTCTCTCTTTGAAGCTAAGTCATCAATATACATCACAATTTCACTTGTTGTAGAGGCCACCTGATTCAAATTGATATTGGTTACAAAACCCAAATCTTTTAGAAATCTAAGAGTTTCCTCTTGCGTTTTTATTCCATACTCCTCTGGATTTGGTATAAAATAAGCCATGAAATCTAAATTTCGCTTAGCCGTAATTTTACTGTCTAATTGTCGTACAGATCCAGCAGCTGCATTTCTTGGATTAGCAAATAATGCCTCTCCGTTTCTTTCCCTTTCTTGATTTGCTTTTTCAAAAGAAGCATAACTCATATAAATTTCTCCACGAATTTCAATATCAATATCTTGTGTAAGACGAAGAGGAACTGTTTTAATTGTTTTTATATTAAAGGTGATATCTTCTCCAACCAACCCATCCCCACGAGTTGCGCCCCTAACAAATACACCTTTTTCATAAATCAAAGATCCAGATAATCCATCCATTTTTGGTTCAATAGTATATTCTGGATGCGGAATCACCTTTCGAATTCGTTCATCAAATTCAATAACCTCATCCTCATTAAATATATCATCAAAAGATAACATAGGTCTTTGATGTATTACCTTGTTAAATTTATCAATTGCCTCTCCACCAACACGATTCGTTGGAGAATCTTCTCTTTTATATAGAGGGAATTTTTGTTCTAATCTTAGTAATTCATTATAATAATCATCATACTCTTGATCAGTAATCATTGGAGAATCTAAAACATGGTATGCATAACTTGCTTTATTTATCGTATCTACTAATTCATTAATTCTATCCTGTTCCATATATTTATCCACCTACTATATTTTATCAAATTGCATAAACAAAGTCCATTCCTTTCCCATGTTTTCTTTCTACAATATGATCCCAATTTTTCATAAATAAATATATCAAAAAAAAGATGTATTTTACACCTTTTAGAAAGACCAAAGATCTTCATCTTCATCGTCTAAAGATTTCAGTTCCTCTTTCTTTTCAGAATCTAAAGAAGAAAATTGTTGTTTTAATTCATCATCTTGAAGAAATTTTTCAAATTCTCTATCAAGTTCTATTTGATTATCTAAAACTAAATCCCCTGAACTATCTGTTAATTCATTTGTAAAATTTTGAGAATCTATGTCTTTCGTATTAAAATTGACAGGTTCCATATAGGGGATATTATCTAACGTAAAATCCTCATAAGAGAAAGTATCTGTATTATATTCTTCAAACATGTTTTTCTCTACTGGCATCTCATTTGCAAATAATTCATCTGCATTTAAGTTAGTTTCAATAGGAGAAATCTGCATTTCTGGAATCCCTTTCAAAATAAGTTCATCTGCATTAAAAGTATTCTCATCATTCATTGCAGACTCATCCTGCACAAAAGTATCATCTAATAATCCACTATTTTCCTTGGAAATACTTTCAAACATCTCTTGGTTTTCTTCTTGTTCTATACTTTCTTCTATTGGTTGTTCGACTGGTTCTATTGTTTCTTCTATGTTTTCAAACATCTCTTGGTTTTCTTCCTGCTCTATACTTTCTTCTATTGGTTGTTCCACTGGTTCTACTGTTTCCTCTATGTTTTCAAACATTTCTTGGTTTTCTTCCTGTTCTACATTTTCTTCCATTGGTTGTTCCACTGGTTCTACTGTTTCCTCTATGTTTTCAAACATCTCTTGGTTTTCTTGTTGTTCTACACTTTCTTCCATTGGTTGTTCCAATGGTTTTATTGTTTCTTCTATGTTTTCAAACATTTCTTGGTTTTCTTCCTGTTCTATACTTTCTTCTATTAGTTGTTCTACTGGTTCTACTGTTTCCTCTATGTTTTCAAACATCTCTTGGTTTTCTTGTTGTTCTACACTTTCTTCCATTGGTTGTTCCAATGGTTCTATTGTTTCTTCTATGCTTTCAAACATTTCTGGATTCTCTTCTTGTTCTATACTTTCTTCCATTGGTTGTTCCAATGGCTCTACTGTTTCTTCTATGTTTTCAAACATTTCTTGGTTTTCTTGTTGTTCTATACTTTCTTCTATTGGTTGTTCCAATGGCTCTACTGTTTCTTCTATGTTTTCAAACATCTCTTGGTTTTCTTCTTGTTCTACATTTTCTTCTATTGGTTGCTCTACTGGTTCTACTGTTTCTTCTATGTTTTCAAACATTTCTTGGTTTTCTTCTTGTTCTACATTTTCTTCCACTGGTTGTTCTACTGGTTCTACTGTTTCCTCTATGTTTTCAAACATCTCTTGGTTTTCTTGTTGTTCTACACTTTCTTCCATTGGTTGTTCCACTAACTCTACTGTTTCTTCTATGTTTTCAAACATTTCTTGGTTTTCTTCTTGTTCTATACTTTCTTCCATTGGTTGTTCTAATTGATTCAAGAAATCAAAAGGTTTTGTTTCTTCTACTTTTGATTCAAAATGGAATGGCATCTCTAACTCTTTTTCCTTCTGATTAAATTCTTCAACTCCAAATAAATCATAGTCCATATTGATTTCTTCTTGTGAAAGAGATACAGGTTCATTAATTATAAGTTCTTCACTATTTTCAATATCATTCATACTTGTTTGTATATTTTCATTTAAAGAAGCATTCTCTTCAATAGAATTTTCAATTTCCTTTAAAGAGTCCCCACTTTCAAGAACAGTTTCTTTTATAGAATCTATCCCCTTCTCCTCATCGACATATACCTTCTCAGGAATAATAAGTGATTCATCCTTAGTGTTTTCTTCTATTCTATCCTGCTTTACTGTAGTTTCCTTCTCTACATGCTCTAATGGTACAGACGCAATGTTCTCCTTTTCATTTCCTATATGCTTTAAAACCGTATCACGGTATTTTTTTATTCTTTTTTTTGTTACCCGCTCTTTTTCATCAACATAAAAACCCATAATAGAAAAAAGGGCGAGCACTAGTACGATAATCATAACTATAATAGCTACATCCATCTAGCATCCTCCTATTCTTTTATAACATGATAACACTAAAAGATATTTTTTACAAGCTTATTTTTCTAAGAAATCTGCCCCTTTAAATGTTTCTGTAAAGGACAAACCCTCATAATTTCTCTGCCTTAACGCTTCATAAACCATAATCGCTACAGTATTCGATAGATTTAATGCACGAATTTTCCCATTCATAGGCATACGCATACAATGTTCTAAATCTTCTTTTAAGATCTCCTTAGGAATTCCTGTACTTTCTTTTCCAAAAACAAAATAAATATCCTCCCCTACATTTGAATAATCAAAGTGGGTATGTGGCATTTTTCCATACCTCGTTAAATAATAATATGTCCCTTGATTTTTCTCTTTAAATGTAGCAAAATCAGGGTATATAGTGTAATCACAATATTCAATATAATTTACGCCACTTCTTTTAATATGTGCATCATCTAATTTAAAACCTAAAGGTTCAATCAAATGCAATTTTACATTTGTACCTGCACAAGTACGCATAATATTTCCTGTATTCCCAGGGATTTCTGGTTCAAATAAAACAACATGAATCATTCTTGAATCACCTTATTCAAAAAAGAAGAAACTTCTTCTAAAGAAATAGTTGTATTACTTCTATATAATATATCTATAATTTTTCCATTTTCTAAAACATAAATATTTGCCTGATTTTGAGGAAACACTACTTGTTTTAACTCGTTTACAGTATATTTTTCTTTTAAATTATCATAAAATCTTGAACTAACTTGATTCAAATTTAAGTAAACAATATCTTTTGACAACTCATTTTTTACTATGTAGCTTCGAAAAGATTCTTCAAACTCTTGTAGGGACATATCTAAAGAATTCGATGTATATAAAATGATTTTACGATTTTCAATCACATAACTTTTTAAATCATCCTCTTTAATCTCATATAATACATCCAGTCTTTCATTCGTAACAACCTTTGTAGACTCCCTATCTTCATACACTTTTTTCACAAATAAAACAATGATAACAGTTACAATAAAAAGAAGGACTACTAAAACATAATTTTTCCATTTAACCTGTTCCATTATCTCACCATCCATCTATCCACATTCTATCATATATATACTCGTTAAGCAAGAAAAAATGAATAGAAGAGAGGAAGGAAAAACAGTAGATTTCACCCCTTTTAACTCCTTATTTTTAATCTAAACACCCAAAAAAGTTAAGATTTTCTTCTTAACTATATGAATTCATCCATACCCTTAATTTCATCTATCGACACAATCGGTAAATGGATTCCCTCTTGCTCGCAAAGACGAGCAAATTTTTCTCGAAATAAGGTGAGTTCTTTAATAATACTATCTGGATAAATACGCTTACTATTTTTAATCGCATTATATACATCTAAAACATTTACTTCACTTCTATTCTCAAACAATGCATTCGAAAATGCAGCTGTAAGTACGGAGAGGGCAACATCAGGATACATCGCTGCTAAACCGTAAACTCTTTTAAACTCTGAAGTAGCACTTACAATTTGTTTTATTAAAAGATCGGTAACATATTCATTGTATTTAAAATGTGCTCCTGTTTGGTGATTGATTTTAGGTAATGTTCCCATCAAAATTTTAACGGTCGTTTCTTCACTAGGTTCGGGAACCTCTATTTTCTCAAAACGTCTTAAAAAGGCTCTATCACGAATGACATAGGCATCATATTCTTCTGTAGTTGTAGCCCCGATTGCTTTCGTATCCCCACGATCTAAAACTGGTTTTAAAATATTCGCTAAGTCCATCGGTCCATCCGATCTACCACCAATTAAAGTATGAATCTCATCAATAAAAATAATCAGTTTTGATGTGTTTTTTAACTCATCCACAAGAAGAGAAATAATTAATCTTTCTTCCCCTCCCATGTTTATCTTACCTACTAAGGAAGAAGAACCTACCTTGACTACACGGTAACCTGCTAAAGCATTGGGCACCTGTCCACGTTGAATTAAATAAGCAAGTCCCTCCACAATTGCCGTTTTACCTATACCTGCCTTTCCTACCAAAAGGCCTGATTTTTCAGGAGTTAAAAGGGTTATAATTAATCGTTTGATTTCTTCTTCTCTGGCAATTGCCGGATTTGTAATGTATTGCTTAGCGGTTAAATCCTCTCCATACTGCTCTATTACACTAAAATTTGTCTGCATACTATCCCTCACCATACCCTATTGATTTAAAAAATTCAATGGTATCTTCATACGTTTGTTCTCCGACTAAAGAACCATTAATATCAGAAATACCCTTTTCAATATAAATAAGAGTTGGTGTCCCTTTTAAATCTATTTTCTCTTTTAAACTATTTTCTTCTGCTGCACTAAGGGAAGATATATTGATACTATATGCTTCTATTTTTTTATCTTGCAAGGCTTTCTTTAACACTGGCTCATAACTCTCACAATACGTACAACCTGTTTTATGCACATATAAAATAAAACTCTCTTTTGCTGTAATTTTGTCCTTTAATTCTTTATAATGAATTGTTTTTAAAGATTGACTAGAAGAACAACCACATACCATAAATAACACAAAAAGGGCGAATAATACTTTTTTCATAACTACCTCCATCTTCCTTATTATACCCCATTATGAATCAAAAAAAAAGTTCTAATGACAGAAAAGTATCCTAAAATACTCTATTCTATTCGTTTTAAACAGGGATATTTTCTTTGCAAATATTCTTTTTTCTAATCAATTCTAATTCTTTTTCTTTTTCTTTTAAGCAAATGTTTCTATAAGTTTCCCATGCACTTTTTATAAAAAAGAAAAAGAACTACGACTTATAGTTCTCCCCACTTTAATAACGTACAATTTGATTTTCTAAAACAATTAAATCTGGATTATGCATAAAAAGTTGCGCTACAGGAACACCTGTTTTTTCAGAAATACTTTCTATTGTTTCTTCTTCCGTTACATATGCTTTTTTTCCTCTTGGAATTAAAATGACTTCCTCAGGATAAATAAAATCACCATCATCTAATCCATTTAATTTCAACAAGCTATGGTAATCCATTCCATATTTTTTAGCAATTTCATACATATTATCTCCCTTTTTTACCACATATTTTTCATAGCTACTGTCATATTTAGGAACGATTAAAAAGCTTCCCGGTCTTAATTCCATATCCATTAGAATGCCATTTAATTTTTTTAACTCTTCTTTACTTATACCAACTTCTTTTGCAATACTATCTAATGTATCTTTGTTCGCTACTTGATAAATTCCATACATTTAACCACCTCATAATACTATATGAAAAAAAGAGGAAATTGCCTCTCATGAAATAAATGCTCCAAATTTCAAAGATTTATTATAAGGAAATTCTGTATTTGAAAGTACAGTTTTCGTACCTGTTAAATGACTATAATAGCGAATTTCTTTCTCATATAAGTAATAGATAAAATCCTTTTGATAAACAACTTGATCAATACTCGTTGTATCAAATAAATAAGTTAGCTTAGTATCATCTAAAATAGGAGCTTGGTATACATGATACATATTTCCAACCTTTTTATAAAAATAATAACTTCCCGACTTTTTTGTACCGACTCGATCGACTCGAGCAAAATCTGCAAACTTATCCTCAGCCATTTTTTCCTCATAAAATGTTAACTTTGTTTGATAAGCAGCATAATTACTTACATCTTTCCAGATTCCATCTTCATAAATTTGAATACCTGTATCTTCATTCCCATTTTTTCGAATTTGCTCATTTTTTAAAGAGAGATTGTATTGTTCCTTTCTACTTTTATCAAAAAAATAAACATTGTCTTCTACCTTTCCCATAAAATAACCATCTAAGTTTAGTGCTGCATTACTAATGATTGTACTTTTCTTCCCACTTTTTATATCGAGCTTATATAATTCATTAAATGTATATTTTTGATTATAATCCGCTACCAAATAGAAATCATCTTCAAAAATAGCCATATTTTTCATATAGATATCTTTTTTAAATAAAGAAACATCTTTATAGACATCTTTTTGATTGATTAAGGAAATTCCCTTGTAATTCTCAACAGCTATATAGTGATCCTTAAGCAAGTTTTTGCGGTAAATGGTAAGTGTTCCCTTTTTTAAAACATCGCTTTTATCCTCTCTATAAGATGTAGCATCATACACTAATGTTTGAACAAAAGAATCCACTTCCTCACTTTTTCCTTTGATTGTATGATAGGGATAAAGAATACCCTCTTTTTTACACAAGAGAGGTTGATACACTTCTTTTGTTTTAAAATGAGGGAAAATACAAGTATATTCCTCTCCCTTATAATAATCAATGTCTTGAATCACATAACTTTTCTTATGATTTGGGTCAAGCATTTGAAAGAAAAAGGAATTACTATCTACTGTAATTTCAAAAGCATAATGATCTCTTTCCCCCGATTCATGATATGTCAACTTTTCTTTTACATCGAAAGAAATATTTTCTTTTGTTATTTTATAATCCACTTCATGCGAAGTGCCATCTTTCTTAAAAAAGAAAGAAAGAAAAAGATAAAAGGAAAATAAAATTCCAAGTAAAACAAACATTTTTTTAATTGACATACATACCACCACCTTAATTATAGCACAATTTTAGAAAATCTATGGTACAATAAAGAAAGAAAGTGGGAAACATTATGAATTTATTCTTTTACTGGTTTTTAGTTTTCTTTATTTATGCAACAATTGGATGGATGTTAGAAATGATTTCCACCTTTATCTATACAAAAAAAGTAACCAATCGCGGATTTCTAATAGGGCCTTATTGCCCTATCTATGGAACAGCTGCCCTTTTAATGCTTATATTCTTAGGGAAGTATGAACAAGACCTCCCCGTTCTTTTTGGAATGTCCTTTCTTCTAAGTTCTGTTTTAGAATATGTCACAAGTTACCTTATGGAGAAGATCTTTAAAGCGAGATGGTGGGATTATTCAGATAGAACATTTAATATTAATGGGAGAGTTTGTCTTAAAAACTGTTTTTTCTTTGGCATTCTTGGTATTTTACTCATTGCTTATGTGCATCCTTTTATTCGAGCAAGCCTTTTCTATCTCTTAGATATAGTACCAACTTATTTCTATATCATTGGTTTTTTTTGCCTTTCCATCTTTATGGTTGATTTAATTACTTCTTTCAAAATAACGATTGGGCTTAAAAAAAATCTACAAAATTTAAGAAAAGATTGCACTGATGAAATTTCAAAAAAAGTACAAGAAACCATTTCGGCAGGATCTAAATCTGTCCAGAGGCTGTTTAAAGCTTTTCCTAATATGAAACCTCTAAAATTAAATAAAAAAAAGAAACATCATTTCTTTTAAGTTGGGTGTATGCTTCACACCTTTTTTTTGTTTTAGAATATGCTATATTGAATACAAAAGAAGGGGTGGATTATATATGTGTAACAATAATAACGATCAAGACTGTAAATGCATTGCCGAAATATTAAAAGTTATTTGCATCTTACAACAAAACGCAAATTGCTGTGACAGTTGCTTAGACACTTGTGACAGAGGATTCCTAGGATGTTCTACTACGAGTTTAAACTGTAATACTAGACCAATCATGTTATATACTTGCTGTGGTAATGGAACACCATGGAGTATGCCTATCACAAAAGAAAACGTAAACTGTAATGCTACAGGTGCAACATGCTCTAGCGTATTTAGAATTGAAAAATTAGATGATTGTTGTGCAACATTTAGGGTTCTTGCACCAAATACAGATCCAGAAACAGCTGCAATATATCCTTATGAAGCAACAAATTCTTTTTTCACAATGAATCTAAATTGCGTATGCTGTCTTAGATGCTTAAACGATACATATGTTGAATGTATTTAAAAGTAGTTCTTAGGAACTACTTTTTACTTGATAAATATATCCTTTATCTTATCAATATCAATTTGCTCATTATCCATTGTAATGAGCTGCTTTTTATTTCTACCTACAATTTGCTTTACAAATTCGCCTTCTTCTGTTTGAATTACAACTTCCATTTTATAAACATAATTTACACTCTTAAAGATTTCATTTATTTTTTGATTTACACTTTTTTGAAAACTTTTTTGAACATTTTTCTCTTTAGAAAGTTCTTGTCTTTCTTCACTTTTGGTATAAGCTACAACATGATTGGTATCTCTATCTATAGTTTCCGAATAAATTTTTGGTAGTTCTTTTTTCATTTCCTCACCTCTCTACATTTTATGAACATAGTGTTCTTTTATTCTATTTTCTTACATAAATAAAAGCCTAACAAAAAGAAAAAAGGAGCACTTAGAAAATCAAAAATTCCTTGACTATGTAAAAAGGCATCTTTTAACATAAAAAAAAGAGCAGAATAACTAAAAGCTAGAATAAGTGTATAAGTTAATCCCTCCTTTTTCTCTAATAAGTAATGCATGAAAATAGAAATGGTATAAACACCTATTAAAAAGAAAAGAGCAAACAGAAGTGGAATTTGAATATTTGTTTGTAATACAGAAAAAATATTAGAAAACAATTCCATAATAAAAGAATAATAACCTAAACTAATAAATAAAGAAGTCCCACTAATCCCGGGTACAATCATAGTAAATGCCTCTAAAAATCCGATAAGTGCCACTTGAAAATTCCCTATTATATTATTATGATAAACAAATGAACTGCCCCCTTTTAAAGATAGAATGATGTTTAAAAAGAGAATAGAAAAAAGGAGAATACAAACATAACTAAGATTTTTATTCTTTATTTTTCTTCTAATTGTCGGTACTGCACCCATAACAAGTCCTGAAAAAAGGAAAATAGTGGGAGAATAAGCATAATTTAAGAAAAAGAGAACTATTTTGCTACCAAACAAAATAGATAGCATGACCCCAATGCCAAGAGAAAGAAAATAAACTACATTTCGAGGAATATCTTTAAAAAAATAAGTAATACGTTCTACGGCTTCCTCATACACCCCCAAAGACATCGCGATTAAACTTCCACTCACACCTGGTATAATTTTACCAAGTCCAATGAAAATTCCTTTTATAAGAAGTTCAGCATATTTCAAAGTAATCACCTAATCTATTTTACGTAAATAAAAGGAAAATAGAATAAATGATAAAAAAAGGAGAGTTACCCTGATACAATTAATCCATATTTTATAACATTTATCGAATGAATATTTTTTATCATTCATATTTCTATTCCAAGTTAGTGCTTGTGCAAGAGACAAAAAAATCTAGAGGTTTTCTAAATTTTTTGGATTTGTCAATTTATTATGAAGAACTATTACCCTTTCATTATTTTTAATTAGGGATCCAAACGGGTAACAATTCTACTCGTAGAACCAGTCGAAAAGGTGTTGCTAATGGAAATCTTCTTAAGTTTAGTAGATTGTTTTACTTTCACCAAATGAAACACATAATGCGTATATACTGCATTATGATTAGGTCCATAATCTCTATTTAACAATATAGTAACATCTTCGCTATTTTCATATATTATATTAATTGTAGGTTTAGCTCCATTCACTTTTGATAAAGCTCGAGCTTCTATCAAATAAAATTTGCCTGCTTCCAAAGTCATATTCTCCACATATGTCAATTGTGTTGCAGATAGCTCTTTATCACTTCCCCCAATACATGTAGAACAAGTTGAAGCTGTCACTTTTCCAGAACCATTATGGTATCCTGCTGGTATTGTATAGGTTCCTCCCGGATTTACTGTTTCACTTACTGCTCCCTTATTTGTCATAGAACCTGTAATCTTATTCCCTCCCACTAAAGCAGTTTTACCACTTAGTATATCTCC
>CATOJL010000026.1 GCA_951800155.1 uncultured Bacilli bacterium
GTATTTACACCAATGAGTTGCACAGATTATGGTCTAAGGATAGAAGGGGAAAAATAGAAAAGAATTAAATAGAGGTTTAGAAAATTATTGGGTTGATTGAAAAAAGAGTAGATCTTATTTTATTCTTAAAATAGGGTCTACTTTTTTGATCCAATAAAAAACATAAAAAAAGCATATACGGTTTTGTCTAAATATGTTATGATAAATAAAAAGAGGAAAATTATGGAAGTATATGAAAAATTAACTAAACAAATTGTTGAAACAAAATATTTAAGTGTTGAAAATGCTTATCGTTATCGTCCTATTATGCGCCTTTTTTATAAAAAGTATGAACAATTGGAATATTGGCTTTATAAAGAAGAGGTATATAGAGAATTAAAAGAAAATGAATTATTTAATACATATACAATTGAGGAATGTGAAAGAGATTTAGAAACTTTAACAGAATGGCTCAGTTTAAGAAAAATGCAAGATACAAAAAAAGCAAATTCAATTGAAGAATTTAAAAATAAGAAATTTAGATATCAACTTACAGAATATGCTACGCAGATAGAACGTTTGACAATTTCTTTAGAAGAAATGGAGATAAAAACAGCTTCTTTGGAACCAAAACTATTTGACAGACTTCGTATTTCTATTGCAAAATTAGAGGATGGTTCTTCTTTTGTAGAAGAAGATGCTTTTGAATTATGGGAAGGGATTAATGATGATTTTACAAAATTAAATCAAAATTATCAAGATTTTTTAAAAAAGTTTAATGAACCCAAATCAGAAGAATTATTACAAAGCGTTTTATTTTTACAATTTAAAGGAGAAATAACAAAATATTTAAGAGAATTTATTCGAGGGTATCAAAAAAATATTCATTCGATTCGTGCAAGTATTTCGAAAATTGATGCTACCACTATCGGGGAATTTTTAGAAAAAATCAATGCTTATTACAAGAAGACACCCATTTTAAATCAAGAGTTTGATTTTCAAAAATTAAAGGAGAACAACTTAGGAAAAATGAACAATATTTTTAAATGGTTTGTTGGGACAAGTACAACCCCAAGTGAAGGGGATAAACTCATGAGTACTACGGATAGCATTATTGTTAAAATTACAAAGTATGCCAGTTCACTCATTGAACTTCGTGGAAATATGACAAATCGCAAGGAAGAATATAAACATTTATGTAGAGTATTTGACAAATTAGAAACGATAGAAGATTGTCATAAGTATGCATCTGTTATTTTTGGAATTGAAAGTGTGAGGCATTTTACAGGAAATTCGAATTTGAATACAGATGTGATTGTAAATACGTATGATATTCCATCAATTGAAATTTGTTTATCTTCTAGAACAAAACTAAGAAAAGAAAAAGTGAAAGTAGAGCCAATTGTCGATAAAACGGCAATGAAAAAACAGCTATTAGAAGAATATAGAAAAAGGAATGAAAAAAATAAAGAGATTTTGAAAAATTTAGTCAAGGATGGGAAAATTAGTTTAACAGGAAGTATTTTCCTATCAAAAGTAGAAAGAAGATATGTAGAATCTCTTTTAGCAAACCAGAATAAAAAGGAAACAACTTTTGGTCTAGCTTATCATAGCATCAAGAAAGATGGTATGTGTGAAATTATTGCAGAGGATGGAACATTTTATATGGAGAGTATGGAAATAGAATTTGAGGGGGAAATAGATGGATACACATACTAAAGAATTAGAATATTTATTAAATAATTATTGGTGTGTTAAAGAAGTAAAGCCTAAGGAATATTTTGAAATAAAGAATCATTTGGATTACTATAAAGATTTCATTCGAGATAAATTAGGAAGTAGACTTATCGTAAATGATCGTTTTATTAAATTAGAAAAAATTCCTACTACCCCTAAAATATATATGGGAATTACTTCATTTACAGATAAATTAGAATATATCATTCAATTTATTGTTTTACTATTTTTAGAAGATAAGCCAAAACTAGAACAATTTATTTTGTCAGATTTAATTGAATTTATAACCAATACAGCAACAACATTACAACTAGATACAATGCCTAATTGGAATATCTTTCATCACCGAAAATGTCTAGTAAATGTAATGAATCATTTAAAAAATTTATCCATTCTTCGTGTTGTGGAAGAAAGAAGCCTTTTTACAGAAGATGCAAAGGCAGAGGCTTTATATGAAACTACAGGAATATCAAATTATTATGTCCGTGAATTTAAAGGAAATATTGTAGAATATACGAGTATCTCTGATTATATGAATGATGAATTTGCTGATCAAAATGAATTGGTAGGGGATGTAAGAAGATACCATATTTATCGAAGTTTACTCTATGGACTGGTCACCTATACAGAAGATTTAACAGAATATGAAATGGATTATATGCGCAAATTCAGAGGAAGTATTAAAAATGAATTCGAGAAATATGTAAATGGGGAATTTGAATTAACACGGAATATGGCTCTACTTCTAATTGATCCAGAATCGAGGGAAAAAGAGTACTTTCCAAATACAAAAGCAATCAGTGATATACTTCTTTTAGTAAATTATGCTATTGTTTTGAAGATAACAAATGAAGAATTTTCTTTGCAAGAAAACGAAACTTTCGCTATAGCACAAGAACAATTATATAGAATTATTAAAGATGTGAGGCAAGAATATCAAATGTATTTTAGTAAAAATTATCGAGAAATGCCTTTGGATAAATTTATAGAAGAAGTGATTTATTATTTAAAAGAATATGATTTTATAAAAGAAACAGAACTTAGATATATTATTTATCCAAGTATTGCAAGAATGGTAGGGTATATCCCTAAAGAAAAGGAAGTACAGTTAAGTATATTTGAAGGAGTCGAAAATGAATAGATTTAAAATTACAAAAATAGGATTACTTAATTTTTGGTTATATGATGAAGAAGAATATGATTTTTATGGTGGTAAACTGATTTTAAGAGGAACAAATGGATCAGGGAAATCGGTTACAATGCAGTCCTTTATTCCCCTTATTTTAGATGGAAATAAAAGTCCTGAGCGTCTAGATCCATTTGGGTCTAAAGAAAGAAAAATAGAGGATTATATCTTAGGAGATTCTTCTTCACTTCAAAAGGAAGAGGCAACATCTTATTTGTATATGGAAATGTATAATGAAGAGGAAAAGAAGTATATAACTATAGGATTAGGGTTTCGTGGTAGAAAAGGAAAAGGCGTTGATTCTTGGGGCTTTGTTTTAAAAGATGGTGCTCGAGTAGGAAAAGATTTTTTTCTTTATAAATCACCTGTAAATAAAATTCCTCTTTCCAAAAATGAATTAAAAGCAAGACTTGGAACAATCAATGAATTTACGGATACAATGAAAGAGTATAAAGTGATGGTAAATCGGCTATTATTTGGATTTTCTTCCTTAGATACGTATGATGAATTTATTAAATTACTCCTTCAATTAAGAAGTAATAAACTATCAAAAGATTATAAGCCAACGAATTTAATTCAAGTTTTAAATACAGTTTTACAACCTTTAACAGAGGAAGATTTAAGACCATTATCTGAAGCTATTGAGCAGATGAATAAAACAAAAGAACAAGTAGAAACTTTAGAAAGAAACATAAAAAAGTTAAAAGACTTTTTAAAAGTATATCGGAATTATAATGAAATTCTATTAGTTACAAAAGCTAGAAATTATCAAGCAAAAAATACTACCTATCAAACGATAAAGGAAAATATAGATGAATTATCTAATAAATTAGAAAAGTTTAAAATGGAAATAGAGGAGAAGAAGAAAAGGTATAATGAAGTTTTAAATGAACTAGATATTCATAGAGAACAAAAAGAACAATTAGAGGATAGTGATTTAAAACAAAAAATTACAGCGTTAGGAAAAATAAAGGAAGATATTATAACACTTACTGCTAAGGTCGAAGAACTAGATATTACCATTGATAAACGAAAAGAAGAAGAGATAGAATATAAGAAAAAGATCAAGCAAGTAGAAGATGTCATTTATGATTTAAAAAGACAAATGGATGAAGAATGTATTGATTTAAAGGATTTATCACAGGATAGTTATTTTGATGAGATTGTTTTCTTCTGTGATGAGTTAAAGGAAAATATTGATCAAAGTATGTCTTTTGAAAGTATATTTATGTCATTAAAGACTTATGAAAATAAAGTAAGTATGCTTATTTCTCTTTTAGAAGAAGAGCAAAAAATAGTGATGGAAAGCGAAAGAACACGCGTCGAATTTGAAAAATTAGTGAATGCTTATCAAATCGTAGAAAAGGATTTAACAAATGAAGAGAAGAATTTAAAGGAAAGTATTTTAGCTTGGGAAGAAGAATTCATTAATAAAATAAATAATAATAAGTATTTAAAAATGGATGATGAGCTACAAAAAAAGATATTTGTCTTGATGAATAATTATTCTAAAAATAATTATAATGAGGTAGTATCCATTTATACAGAGGCCGCTTTACAAATAAAGGAAAGTATGATTGAAACAAGACTAGGCCTTGCAAATAAAAGGGAACAAAAAAGAATGGAACTTGCGCAACTTACTTCTTCTTATGCTACATTAAAGGAAAAAGAGGATATAGAGCTTCCTACTTTAAATGAGCAAGCCGATCAATTATTAAAAGAAAATAACATTCCCTTTCTTCCCTTTTATAAATGTATTGAATTTAAAGAGCATATTGCCGATCAAGTAAAGGACAATATAGAATCCGCTTTACTAGAACTAGGTATTTTAAATGCAAAAGTTGTAAGAGAAGAAGATATGGAGAGAATAGAAAACTTAAATGAACAAGTGATATATTTAAAGAAAACAACAAAGAAAAACAAGAATCTTTCACAGTATTTTGATGTGAAACTAGATAAAGAATCCTCTATGAAAGAAAGTACTGTGCAGGCAATTTTAGAATCCATTAGTGTAGATCAAAATGACATTGTTGCAATTTTAGAAAATGGGCTTGCAAAAATGGATGTTTTACATGCGATTGCAGATCGGAATTATGAACAAGTGTATATTGGCTATTTGAAACGGAAAGAGTTAAAAATGCAGAAGCTACATGAGATAGAGTTGCAGATAGAAAATGTAAAAGCAAATTTAAATATGATAGAAAATGCAATACAAGAGTGTAATGAAAAATTGGAAGTTCTTGAAAAGGAAAAAGGAAATATTCCAACAGATACTTTTATTACAGAAATCATGGATAAAATTAAAAATATGACAATGGAACTTACCTATAATGATAAAAAACAAAAAGAATTAGAAGAAAACATTCTTGAAAATGATAAAGAAATTAAAAAAATTAGAGAGAAAATCGAGGAAAAGAAACGTGGAATTTATATTCCTCTTCATTTAAATGCATGTAAAGAAGTAAGTGAAGTTTTAAAAGGAATGAGAGAAATTCTTGATAGACTTAGAAATGCCCACGGAACTTACTTAAATAAACAAGAAGTAAAAAATAGTATGCAAGAGAGTTTGGAAGGAACACAGAGCAGTTTAGATTATTTTATTTCTGATAAAATAGAAAAAGAGAATGAATTAAAGAAAAATATAGCCATGCAAGACTCTATTCATGCTTTATTAGAAACAGAAGAGTATAAGGATCAAAAGGAACGTTTACTTTCTATTGAAACAAATATAAGAAATTTAGAAAAAGAAAAGGAACAATTGATAAAAGAAATATCTAATTTAGAAAAAGATATTGAATATGAGGGAGGTAGTTTAGAGGAATATCATACAAAAGAAGAGAATATGAAAAAAGAAGTAGACACGTATTTAGAGGTTTTTTTAAGAGAATATAAGTTAAATTATGTCTATACGGATGAGATTGTTCATACAGATAAAACAATTAAAATGGTTCTAAAGGATGGTGCTTCTAGAAGGGAAATGTCTTTAAACGAAGCACTTACTAATTTTTATTCTTCTTATAATCGCTATAGTCTAGAATTAAATGATTACTCGTTAAGAGATGTTACCTTATTTAATGATTACGATATGTCTAGTGAAAAAGAAAAAGAAATTTATGAAAATAATACACGAGTAGATGTTGTTGCTATGTATCAAGGAGTCAAGGTAAATCTTCTTTCCTTAGCTAGTAAATTAGAAAGTGATATCGAAGAGAATAAAGACCTAATTAGTAGACAAGATCGACATTTATTTGAAGATATACTTCTAAATACTGTTGGTGAAAAAATTAAAAAACGTATTGATGATTCAAGTAAATGGGTAGATAAAATTAATAAGATTATGTCTTCTATGCAAGAAAATAGTGCATTAAGTTTTAAACTTGTTTGGAAAAGTATTGCTGCTGATAGTGAGGGAGAGATGGATACGAAAGAAATTGTTCGTATTCTAAAGATGGAACCAGAACTTATGAAAGAAAGTGATAGGGAAAAATTAACGAACCATTTTAGAAGTAAAATCAAAAAAGCAGAAGAATTGTATCAGGATTCTTACATTTCTTTTTATAAGATTATTGAGGATGTATTAGATTACAGAAATTGGTTTACCTTTCAACTTTTATATCAACAAAAAAATGAAAATATGAAAGAGTTAACAGATAAAGCTTTCTCTAAATTTAGTGGAGGAGAACGTGCAAAAAGTATGTATATTCCTTTATTTGCCAGTGTTTATGCAAAATTGAATCAGGCAAGACAAAATGCTCTTCGTATTATTGCATTGGATGAAGCATTTGCTGGAGTTGATGAAGATAATATAAGGGAAATGTTTGGAATTTTAAAGTATTTGGATATTGATTTTATTATCAATTCACAAATATTATGGGGAGATTATGATACGATAGAAGATTTATCCATTTGTGAATTAATTCGTCCACAAAATTCATCTGTTGTTACAGTAGAAAGATATAGATGGAATGGAAAATATAAAGAAATTATTCATGATAGAGAAAAGGATAGTGGGGTCTTAGTTGATGCATGAGTATACTTCCTATTTTAAATCAAAAAGCGCATACGATCGTTTTATTCATCAAATGTATGAAAAGTATAAATCTTTAGCAAGGTTTTCAGGAACAATTACACTAGCAAATCTTTCTTTAGAGGAAGCGACTTATTTATCAAGATTATTTGGAAAGTCATATGAAAAAGGAGAAACGATCTCTCTTTCTCTTTCTAAATTTATTCAAATTATGAAGTCTTCAAAGTATAGTGATTTTGACATGTATACTTTTATGGAAGAATATTTAGGTTTTCCTTTAATGACAAAAAGGGAAGAAAAAAGTACGAAAAAGGATGAGGAAAAAAAGTTTTATGAAGAAATAATAAAATCAAATTCTAAAGGAAGTCTATGGCTTAAAAGTGTTGTGGAAACAAAAAAGCAACCTTACTTATTGTTACATAAAAAGTATAATAAAAATAAAAATGCTTTAAAAAAAGAACTTCATTTTATTATTGATTTAATTGATGCACTTCCTAAAGAAAAAATGTTACTGCCTATGTATGCATCACAAGTTACAAAGGATCCACACTATTTAGATTTGGATACAAGTCATAGCAATTTATATTTCTATGCATTAGCACATAGAAGTGGTGTAGATTATCCAACAAGTAGAGAAGCTAAAATTAACTTATTAGCAAAAAATAATATAGAAATTGATGCCATATCCAATTATGTGATTACCTATAATTTGCTTGCTAGTAAGGAATATTTAAATGCATTTTCAAAGCATAAGGAAACCTTAATTTTAAATATTCAAAACATTATGACGACTGAAAAATTTTCTAGTTTGAGTAAAAAGGTATTTATTTTTGAGAATCCTTCGATACTAACTGAAATTTTATATCGAAATAGGAATGTGAGTGTAATTATTTCAGGAGGGTTTCCCAATACGAGTGTGTATCTTTTGTTAGACAAACTTCTCTCATCAGGAAATGAATTGTATTATAATGGTGATTTGGATCCAGAAGGGTTATTGATTGCTCAAAAATTAAAGGAAAAATATTCGAATTCACTAAAGTTGATTGGTTACACAGAAAAAGATTATTATACTTGTATTTCTAAGAATAGCATAAGTGAGTCTAGGTTAAAAAAGATGGATCAGTTAAAGGACGCAGAGTTGTTACTTATACGTGATGTATTAGTAAAGAATAAGTATTCTGCTTACCAAGAAAATAATAAGGAACGATTAATGAATTTAATTTTGGAAATATTAGGTGGGGAGAGATAGGATATTTTGCAAATGTTTTGGTAGGGGATTTGTTCTGTTGTAGATTGTAAGGGTTGAGTGATTATGATCTACATAGATAGAGTTAAAATCAATATCCGAAGTATTGTAATAAATGTTATTGGATGTAATATTGCATTTATTTACAATGGATTTTTCATCATAGGTAAAGATTGTTTTAAACTTTGAGTAGTATAATGTATGAATCCCTTACTCCTTACAATCTAGAACAGGGCGAAAGGACTAGTAAAAGCTAATCTTTTTTGTTATTTTCATGCTGTCTTAGTTAGTGTGTGATAATATTGAAATATAATAAAATGAGAACGAACCGATTTTTAGATTTCATGAAGCCATCGCGTATAGACTAGAACACAATGATTATTTTAAGAATTTTCTTTATATTATAGTTCTTCCCATTTTAGGGATTAGGGAATAAAAAATTATTTTAGGGTGGAAAATGAAGCGAACTGATTTTTATAGATATATTGAATAATTGAAAAAAGGATAATATATTATAATCACCTAATTTATGCTTTGTCATAAGATATTGCAAGGAGGGATTATATGGCAAAAATAGTGATAGATCCAGGACACCCGAGTTATATATTCCCCAATGTAAGAGGTATAACAAATAAGAATCTATAAAATGTAAGGTACTTTGTAGGAAAGTATCTTTTTTATTTCAATCTGTTAAAAAAATGTCAAAATTTTGTTATAATATACTTGTAAACAATTTAGGATTGATTAATTACTTGAAGGAGGTAAAATAAATGGGTGTACTATCTTTATTAAAAAAAAGAAAACAAAAATTGGATGATTTATTAACAATTGATAAACTAAAAGGGAAAAATATCAAATTAGGCACTGTTGATATGAAAGAAAAAAAGAATGTAAAGATATTATTTGTTGATGATGAGGGTTTTGATACTCAAGTTCTTCAAAATTTAGGATATTTGGATATTCAAAAGATGTATAAATATGATAATGAAAGCAGAATGGATGAGTTTGAAAAATATGATATTATTTTCTGCGATATTAACGGAATAGCAAAGGAATTAGATTCTGTATATCAAGGTGCAGCACTTGCAAAGTTAATCAAACAAACATATCCAAGTAAAATAGTAGTTATCTATAGTGCAAAACAACAATATCTTACATTTAATTCATATTATGAAGAAGTTGATGATGTCATAGTTAAAAATGTACCACCAGCAGATCTTGCTAATAAAATAAATATATATATAAATAAATTGAATGACCCTATAGAATTTTGGAATAATATACGTAAACAGTTAATAAATAAAAATATTAGTTCTACCGATATTTCTTTGCTTGAACACTATTATGTTAAATCATTGTTAGATAAAAAAGACTATACTAAAGATATTAATAATATTAATGATGGGAACATTTTATCTACAGCAACTGCAATTATTACTGCTATTACATCTGCAATTGAGTTATATTTGGCGGTGACAAAATAAAATGAAAAGTTTAGTAACCTATGACAAAAGTGAAAAAACAATCACTTGTGAAAATGATAAATTAATACCTGAATTTTGTAAAAAGTGTATAAAAGATAAAAGTAAGAAATGTCAAAAGTTCTATAATGATTTACTTGAGAAAGATAAAGAAGGGTTGTACCAATGTCCATATAAATTTCAAACATATTATGTTCGAAATAATATATATACATCATTAATTATGAAAAATGAAAACTATACGAAATTAAAAAAGACTATTGAAAGTTGTGGGCAAAAAATAACTGAATTTCATTCCTATTCTGATGACGAAATATATCATTTAATTTCAGATTTTGAAACCTTAATTATGGATAATTTAACACTTCGTGATTGTATGCACGATTTAAGAAATATTGGTAGTTTTTTTAATGCTATGTCACAGAAAATTACCTCTGATTATAATGACTTATATGAGAAGGATGACGATATAAAGGCATTATTATCTTTATACGATTTGGTAAACTATAGGATAAATGTTTTAAATGGAATTAAATCGTCGGATAATAGAAGAATCAAACAAAAAATTCATCCTTTAATAAGAAAATTGACTATAATGTTGTCATATCAAGCTAGAAAAAAGGATATAAAATTTAAAATTAATCCTGTTCAAGAAAGTTATGTTGATTTATCACAGAATATTTATTTAGCTATGTTTATTTTATTAGAGAATGCTGTTAAACATTCTATTTCAGATAGTACAATTAATATTAATTTTAGTGAGTTAAAAGATTATATGGAAGTTAGTATTGAAAACCGTGGAGCTAAAATTGAAATGGATGAAATAGAAAAATTGACTATTAGAGGATACCGTGGAAAAAATACTAGTACGAAGGGTACAGGTGTTGGACTTTCTTTAGCAAAAGAAATATTTGAACAGCATAATTGCTCGTTTAATATTAAAGTGACTGATATTAACAAATATGAATCATTGTTTATAGTAACGATAAAGTTTAACTATTCAAAGTAAATTTAATTATAAAAATGAATATGCAAGGCACTATAAAAGTGTCTTTTATTATGTGAAAATGTAAAAGAAAGAGAGGATTGATATATGAATTATGCAATATTTAGAAGTGAACCAGTTATGACTTTAAATGATTTACAGGGAATTGGATCACACAATAAAAGGGAAAAGAAAGCATATAAATCTAACCCTAATATAAGAATAGAATTAAGTAAAAATAATATTGAAATTGTACCCTTAACAGAAAAATATGTTAAGGGTTTTTATAACCTTACGAAAGAATATAGAAAGCAGCATGATGAAAAACAAAAAACTGAACGCTCTGAAAGAAGAAAAACTTTTAATCAAATGCTTAATAAATCTAGAAATGTTGTAGCTGATGAATTATTATTTACTGCTACTCATAAATTTTTTAATAATATGGAAAAAGAAGATATTAAAGAATGGGCAAATACTTGTATGGAATTCGTTTATCAAGATTTAGGTTACAAAAATAATCAAATTCTTCATGCAGTAGTTCATTTAGATGAAGATACACCACATCTTCATTGTGTAGTTGTACCACTTGTTAAGAAATTAGATAAAAGAACAAACACAGAAAGATATACTATTTCTAAAAAACAATATATTAGAGATAAAATACACTTATCAGAATTACAAGATAAATGTCACCAAAGATTAACCGAAAAAGGATATGATTTAGAAAGAGGGATTAAAGGCAGTAATACTAAACATCAAAAAACAAAGGAATTTAAGAAGACTACAAGATATTATGAAAATAAAGTTGATACTATAAACAAAAGAATTGATAATGCAATGAATGATTTTGAAGAAAAAATGAAGACTACTAAAAATATAATAATAGATAAAGAATATGTGAAAGTCAGAAAAGATACATTTGATAGTATGAATAATGTCATTAAAGAAACAAAAAATGCAATTGAATTTCAACCTAAGATACAACAATTATTTAACGAAGTTGATAATTATTCTAAAAGTCATCAAACATTAGAAAAAGAAAATAAAAATCTTCAAAAAGAGATAAAAGCATTAACTACTAGAAATGAAAAACTATCAGAAGAAAATAAACATTTAAAAGACTATATTTCAGCTATTTTAGAGGCAATTAAGAAGTTTTTTAGAGAGTTACTACAAATTGATAATAATCGAACAAAAGAGATTACTACAATTGAAATAAAGGAGTATTATGATAATCAAAATTTTAGTATGGATGATGTAAAAGATATTGCTAAAGGTACAACAAAAGAAGATGAATTATTTGATTGTGCAGGGGTGCCTAGTTATTTAAAAACAAGCAAGATAGCCTCTGATGACAAAGATAAAGATGACTATGATTTATCTTTGTAGTAAAACTTGTAAAATTTGAAATTTGACAAGATAGTGTAAATGTGATAGAATTTAGTTACTTTTTGAAAGGGAGAGATTGTTATGTTAAAAAATAATAATATAGTTAGACAACATCATCATAATAATCTGCACTTGTTAATACGACATTAAAATTTGATCGTAGGCACAAGTGCTATTTGTGGTGCTTGTTGCCTGTATTAAATATAGAAATGAACTATAC
>CATOJL010000027.1 GCA_951800155.1 uncultured Bacilli bacterium
GAATAATATTTGTAATACCACAAAATAATCCAAATAAAAGGGGTGCCTTTAATCCACAAAGTAAAAAGGCAATGGAAGATACGACAAAAATAACACCTGCATCAATGATCGCTCCTTTAACAAAAGAACGACATGTATTATTAATTTCATTAGCTAAATCACGTGCATCATCACGGATATTTTTTGGGAGTAAAGTAATAAAAGCATCCGTTCCATTTTTAAAACTAATGGATAAATAAAATCCAATAATAAGACCAATTAATAATGCACCCATTCCTGATACGAAATTTTTTACAATACCAATCACCATCGTTGGAAGAGAAGAAGTAAGACTGGCTCCAAATTCTTCAATATTTTTAAAGATATTGTTTTTAAAAGCTTCTGCATCAAATGTCGATGCATCAAAACGCATCAAAATACTTTCAATCCATTCTTTGACATTATCAAATACAGTAGGGACTAATTTGACAAAATCATTAATTTGATCATATAGAACTGGGAAAATAGAGCCAATTAATAACGCAATGAGTGCTACAAAAATAACATAAGTAAGCAATGCGCCAAAGACTCTTCTTACTCCCCTCTTCTCTAACCCTGTTACGATAGGATCAAATAACCAAGCTAGAAAAAGACCGATAAAAAGTGGTGAAATTGTCTTTAAAAGAACAAAAATCGTTTCTTTCAAATGCCATTCCTTAAAAATAATAGTTACTGCATAAATTCCTACAATAATACATAAGACATAAGCGATTTTCAAAATACCTTTAAATAGATGAATCGCTTCATTTAAATCTGTATAATTCACATTTTTTTCTATTTCTTTTTTTCGAAACATAAGCGCCTCCTTATTTAATTATATCAAATTTTTGTAATATATTGATAGACTTCCTCTACAGTTTCTTCAAAATTTTTGAAAGAAACAGAAAACCATGTTACATCCATTTGATGATGAAACCATGTATATTGTCTTTTTGCGTAATGTCTACTACTTTGCTTTATTTTAGCAATACTCTCTTCTAAAGAACAATTCCCCTCAAAATAAGCAAATAATTCCTTATAACCTATGGGCGTTAAAACAGCTTTTGTACGAATATTTCTTTTATAAAGACTTTCTGCTTCTTTTAATAAACCTTGTTTCAACATTTTATCAACTCTTGTATTAATTCTCTCATATAAAGTTTCTCGATCCGTTGTAAGTCCAATTAAACAAAAATCATATATTTTTTTTGCTTTTTCTTTTTCATTTAATTTTTTTCCTGTTTCATCATAATAAGAGAGATATCTTTCCATACGTCTACGATTATTTTTATGAATTTTGGTCTGCGGATCTAGTCGTAAAATTCTTTCATAAAGTTCTTCGTTTGATTCATTATAGCGAACGGTACTCTCTTGTTCTTCAAACTGATAGTCGTATAAAACAGCTTTCAAATAAAGTCCTGTCCCTCCTACTAAAATGGGCGTTTTCCCTCTTTTTAAAATATCTTCTATACAAGCTCTCGCATCTTTTTGAAAATCATAAACCGTATAATCTTCTTCCAACTCCTGAAAAGATAATAAATGATGAGGAATTTCTTCCATTTCCTCTTCTGTTACTTTTGCTGTTGCTATAGCAAGTCCTTTATAAACCTGTGTCGAATCACAGTTAATCACTTCTCCATCTAATTTCTTAGCTAGTTCAATACTTAATTGTGTCTTTCCTACACCTGTAGGTCCTACAATTCCTATTATTTTTTTCATATCTCACCTTTTTATATTGTTATGATGTTTCTCTAAATAATCATCCATACTGGAAAATGCTTTCATTAAAAATTTTTGATTCATCTTTTGCTGTGAGGCCGCTATCTGAGCGTCCATCTCTTCTATTTCACTCGCTAGTCCTATAGGAATACCCAGCCCATGGCATATCTCTGTAACACTTTTTTCCTCCATCGCATGGAGATGATTATTTAAATAAATTATTTTATCCATATCCACGTACTTTCTAGCATAAAAAGCTAGAATTGTTCCAAAAACATAACGATAGTTAGAAGTAATAAAAGAATTGCTCCATTTAGAAATACTACCCTGTTTTTTTTTCCACTTTGTATCTTCTTTATATTTTTTATCAATTCTTCTTAAATTGTTGTATAGATTATAGCATTCTAGTTCAAACTGTTTTTCACTTATATTTAAAATATAGTTCGATAGGAATTTCTGTGTATTTTTGTCTATCGCACCAAATTTTTCATAAGCAAGGAAAACAATTTCGTACCTTGAAAATACACTTGCATGCCCCTTAGCAATCCTTAATCTATCCTTATAACGTATTTCATTGTCAAGTACTCCATTATTACATAAATATTCTGTCGCATAAATTTCAAAATAGATGGACAAAAATTCAGTAAGTACTTGCCAATTAGCCCCAATTGTTTCTTTTCCATTTGTAAAATGAATAAATTCATGAACTAAACTAAGTACATCATCGTAATTAAATTCTCGATTTATATTTATTAAATTATAAGTTTGGCCTTTTTTTTCTATATGTGTAAAACAAGAATCCTCATACTCCTTTTGAAAACTAAAATCCAAAACACCTGTTTCTAATAATTGATCAAAATCTTTTAAATAACTTTTATCAATACTTGCTATAATAGAACGAGTTATTGTAAGTACTTCTTCAAAAGTCATATTATTTTCTACTGTCTTATCTTCTACTGGTTTATCCATGATATATTGTAAAAATAGATCATTCATTTTCGCAAGTTCTTCTATATTTCGAAGGAAAAAATAATTTTCTTCTTCACAATACTTAAAGATTTCATTTAGGTATGCATTCAATTCTTGGTATCTTTCCTCATTCATAAAGTTTACTGATCCCTTCTATTTTTTATAGGTATCTGATATAGATTTTGAAAACAAACTTTTTTTATATACTTTTTATAATAATATTCCCTCTTTTGATCTTCTAAATTTGCATATTCCTCTAAAAATAAATCTTTATCCTTTAAAAATTGCTTTTTTAGTTGTTGTGCGAAAGGAAGCCCAATAACATAAGGAATATCTTCAAAAAAATAGTAGTTCGGCTCTTTTAATTTCTCCGTTATATTTTTAATAGTTTCCAAATAAAGCTTCATATTTTCTTTTATATCAAAACTGTCTTTACAAGAGCGATAAATGGTTTGATTCTTGATTTGACCATAAGCAAAGAATGTAGAAAAAATAGCATACTCCCGAATATAATTTGCTGTACGATTTAAAAAAGAAAGTAAAAGTCCTTGGTAATATATAGTGGCTTCTTCTTCCCACTTTGTCCCTAAAAGAAAATCATAAAAATTAGTTTCAAAAAGCTGCGCATACCCTTCTGTATACAAAGCATAACTAAATGAATGCCTCTCCTTACCTCCACTATTGCTATAGTGCGAAAATTCATGAACGCATCTAAAAGCATCCGCAATCGTTTCTTCTAAGACAATATGAATGAAAGGTGTAGAATTTAAAACACCTGTCATACTCCCAAATCTATAAGAATTGTTCTCATTATACTGTAATTGTTCTAAATCTTTTAAATAGGTAAAATGAATGATACCTTCTCTATATGCTTTCTCAAAACAAGTTACAAAAGAAAAATCAATAGTCTTTAAATAAGAAATTACCAAAGAAATTGTTTCATCAATTGTTATTTTTTTTGTAGGTAACTTTATATCTTCCACATTTTTAAAATAGTGAAAACCATTTTGATAACTTTTTAATCCAATATCATAAATTGTATCCATCGTATCTATATATTTTTCCACTTTAAAATCTGGTATTTTATAAAGTTCATTTCTATAAGACTTCAAAAATAAATTTATTTCACCAAAACCCTGCATATACATCTCACCTAATAAACATAGAATCTCCAAAAGAGAAGAATCTATAATTTTGTCTTACCGCTTCCTGATAAGCTTTTAAAATGATTTGACGAGTAGAGAATGAGCTAATGAGCATAAGCAAAGTTGATTTTGGGAGATGAAAATTCGTAATAAGTCCATCAATTGCCTTAAAGGTATAGCTTGGATAAATAAAAATATCTGTCCAACCACTACATGGCCTAAATTCTCCATATAAACTCATAATTGTTTCTAAAGTCCTTGTTGAAGTCGTTCCAACAGCAATGATTCTTCTTCCTTCTTTTTTGGCTTGATTTAATTTAGAAGCAGATTCTTCACTCATTGAATAAAATTCACTATGCATTTTATGTTTTTCTATCTCTTCTACTTGCACGGGCCTAAAGGTACCAAGTCCCACATGAAGAGTAATTTCAACAATTTCTATCCCTTTTTTCTTTATTTTTTCTATCAAATTTTGTGTAAAATGTAGTCCTGCTGTTGGAGCTGCTGCACTCCCCACTTCTTTAGCATACACGGTTTGATACCTGTTTTTATCTTTCAAATGTTCATGAATATAAGGAGGTAGTGGCATTTCCCCTAACGATTCTAAGACTTCTAAAAATATCCCCTCATATGAAAATACAAAGATACCAATTCCTTCCTCTTTTTTTTCTATACATTTTGCCTGTAAACGTCCATCCCCAAACGTAATTTTGGTTCCAACTTGTATCCGCTTAGCTGGTTTCATAAGGCACTGCCATGTATCTTTTTCTACCTCTTTTAACATTAAAAGTTCAATATGAGCTTGTGTATCTTCTTTCACACCAAAAAGTCTAGCCGGCAAAACTTTTGTATTATTTATCACCAGCACATCCCCTTTGCCTAGATAATCCGTTATCTCTTCAAAATGTTTATGTTCCATTTCTCCTGTTTTTCGATCTAACACAAGTAATCGAGAATGATCCCTCTTTTCTAGAGGGGTCTGCGCAATCAATTCTTCAGGAAGATTATAATCAAAATCCTCTGTTTTCATGTTTTCTCCTTTCGAATCATAAAAAGTTCACTCTAAATTTCTATATTATTTTTCTTTATAAGGAATCTTTAGATGTTCATAGGCCTTTTCTGTAACAACTCTTCCTCTAGAAGTCCGCTTCAAAAGTCCAATTTGTAATAAATAAGGTTCATAAACATCTTCAATGGTTGTTTGTTCCTCTCCAATTGATGAAGCAATTGCCTCAATTCCTACAGGACCTCCATTAAATCTTTCAATAATGGCCCTAAGCAAATGATAATCTGTATCATCTAATCCTAAAGCATCTACTTTTAATCTTTCTAAAGCAACTTTGGTAATTTTTAAATCAATCGTTCCATTACCAAGAACTAAAGCATAATCGCGAACGCGTTTAAATAAACGATTGGCAATTCTTGGTGTCCCTCTACTTCTTCCAGCCAGTTCTATAGCTGCTTCTTTTTCAATTGGACAATTCAAGACTTTAGAAGTTCGAAGAACAATTTGTGTAAGTTCTTCTTTTGTATAATATTGTAGTTTTGATGTAATTCCGAAACGATCCCTTAAAGGACTCGATAAGTCCCCCGCTCTTGTCGTTGCTCCCACTAACGTAAAATGCGGTAAATCAATGGCAATGTGTCTACTTGTAGCATCACTTCCTACCATAATTTCTAATCTAAAATCTTCCATTGCAGGATATAAAATCTCTTCAATATATCTTGGAATTCGGTGAATCTCATCAATAAATAAAATATCCCCTTCTTCTAAGGAAGAAAGAATTGCTGCTAAATCACCAGATTTTTCAATAGAAGGACCATTGGCTGTTTTAATTCCTACTTGCATCTCATTAGCAATAATATAAGACAAGGTCGTCTTTCCAAGTCCAGGAGGTCCATAGAATAACACATGATCTAATGTTTCCCCTCGCATTTTAGCTGCTTTCATAAAAATATCTAGGTTTTCTTTTACTTCTGTCTGTCCAATATATTCTGTAATTCTAGAAGGTCTAATATTTTCTTCAAATCCATCTTCTTCTGTAACTTCTCCTGTTATAATTCTATCATCCATACTTTCTCCTATCCTAGCATTAATTTTAACGCTTCTTTAATTTGTTCTTTTGTTTCTTTTGCTGTAATTTTTGGAAGGACTTTTTCTATTTCATTTAATTTATAGCCTAAAGCTTTGAGTGTTTCTTTTAATTCTGTAAAATCATGTGTCGTCGTTGTACTACTGACTAATTTCCCTTTCAAATCTAATAGAATTTGTCTAGCTACCTTATCCCCTATTTTTGGAAATTTTTTTAAATACGTAATATTTTCATTTTCAATGGCATCAATGGTTTCATCAATATTTCCCGCAAGCATAGGAAGAGCCATCTTACACCCCAATCCCTTTACATCAATCAATCTTAAAAATAAGTCCCGTTCCTTTTTACTCATAAATCCATAAAGTGTTAATTCATCTTCCCGGACCTGTTCATAAATATAAATTTTATATTCTTTCTGCACTGTATATGTATAAGGGTTTGCTACATAAAGTAAATACCCTATTCCTTGATTTTCTACTGTAACAGAATTTGCTTCTATCTCTTTAATCTCCCCACATATGTAATCATACATAATATCACCTAGCACAATTATACACGAAATAAAGAAAAAGAAAAAGCCTAATTCATCGGCTTTCTTATTCCTTTAATAATTAAATAGAAAAAAGCATCTTGCTCGTTTTTCCACTTATCACAAAAGTACTTTTAAAAAAGTGTTAATTGGGCAGACTCATCCATTCCATCTAAAATACCCATTTGACGCATTTTTTCAATTAATGTCTGCGATACTCTTCCTCTTTTTTGTAAATCCTCTATACTTAAAAATGCTCGTTTTTGTCTTTCTTCCACAATGACATTTGCAACAACATCTCCAAGACCTTCAATCGAATTAAATGGTGGTAAAACAACCGTATCACTAATCGCTTTCCATACAGTTGCTTCACTTTCATATAAGTCAATAGGAGCAAAAGTAATTCCCCTCGCTGTTGCTTCTAAAGCAATGCGTAAACTTTCAAGTTGCCCGTTCTCCTTATTTGTTGCCTCGTAACCCTTATTCTTGATTTCAATTACTTTCTCTTTAATTGCATCATAACCTGCTATCATGGATTCCACTTCCACATCCGTTGCTTTGGATGAATACCAAGAAGCATAAAAATAGACAGGCATATGCACTTTATACCATGCAATTCGAAATGC
Source organism: uncultured Bacilli bacterium (assembly GCA_951800155.1). Taxonomy (GTDB): domain Bacteria; phylum Bacillota_I; class Bacilli_A; order RF39; family UBA660; genus CATOJL01. The sequence goes on from CATOJL010000027.1 coordinate 7,100, forward strand.
ACTAATGACATAAGCAGCGGCGTGGGCTTTTGGAAACATATACTTAATTTTTTGACAAGAATCAATAAACCAATCTGGAATATTTGCTTCTTCCATTGTTTTCTTAAAATCCTTCCATGTTTCTGGATCTTTGCTCGCCTTTCCTTTACGCACAAATTCCATAATTTTAAAAGATTTAATCGGTGCCAGTCCTTGATACATCAAATAAACCATAATATCATCACGACAACCAATCGTTTCTTTAAATGGAACCACATTGTTTTTGATTAATTCTTGCGCATTTCCAAGCCATACATCTGTTCCGTGTGAAAGACCAGATATTTTCACAAGCTCTGCAAAGGTTGTCGGTTTTGTATCCTCTACTAATTGAATCGTAAAAGGTGTTCCAAACTCAGGAATCCCCAAAGTACCCGTATTACACATAATTTGTTCTGTCGTTACCCCTAAAGCCTCTGTCGAAGTAAAAATACTCATCGTTTTTTTATCATCCATAGGAACCTTCATAATGTCTGTTTTAGACTGTAATTGAATTAAGCGAAGTTGTGTTGGATCAGAATGTCCTAAAATATCTAGTTTCAATACACATTCTTCTATAGAATGGTAATCAAAATGGGTTGTCCGCCAAGAGGAGGTAGCATCTTCTGCTGGAAACTGAAATGGCGTAAAATCAAAACAATCCATATAATCAGGAATAACAACAATTCCTCCCGGATGCTGTCCTGTTGTTCTTTTGACTCCTGTGCAACCTGCTGCCAATCGCTCCACCTCCGCAGAACGCATTTCAATCCCCTTTTCTTCACAATACCCTTTGACATAACCATAGGCTGTCTTATCAGCTACTGTACCAATCGTTCCCGCACGATACACATTATCCGATCCAAATAATACTTTGGTATACGCATGCGTGCTAGCCTGATTCAAATCGGAAAAATTAAGATCAATATCTGGTACTTTATCTGCATTAAAGCCTAGAAAAGTCGCAAAGGGCATATCTTGTCCATCCTTAGTCATGGGTGTATGACAATGCGGACACATTTGATCTGGCAAATCAAAACCAGAGGAATAAGTAGAACCTAGAGGGTTTCCTTCCTCATCCTCAAAAATACTCAATTTACATGTTTCGCATCGGTAATGAGCAGCAAGTGGATTTACTTCTGTAATTCCCATCAAAGTAGCCACAAAGGAAGAACCTACAGAACCACGAGAACCTACTAAGAATCCCTCATCATTGGAATGCTTTACAAGGCGTTGGGCAATCAAATAGATTGGATCAAATCCAGCACCAATGACTCCTCCTAAAGATTTTTTTAATTTTTTCTCTAATTCCTCTTCAGTCAATTCTTCCTCAGACTCTTTTATTAAATACGTTTTAACAACTTCTTTTACCGAATCAAATCCTTTTAATATCACTTCATGAAGTTGTTTAAATGCTTCCTTCTCTAATTCTTCCCCTTCTAAAGCAGAAAGGCTACTTTTAATGGCTTTAAGTACAATATCACCATACAATTCTGTTGCGATACGTTCTTCTATAGAAAAGGGTAAAACCTCTCCATACCACTGACTCGCCTTACTATACACTAAATCAGTTACCACTCTAGGACAATCTAAATAAGAGGCTTCATCATCACTTTTAACTCTTGGAGAAAAAGGAGTTCCCCCTGTATCAGGAATCACTTCAATTTCCTCGACCATATCTCCTATTTTATTCGTATTTTCAACAACAATTTCATAAGCAAGTTCTTCTCCTAAAAAAGAAAAATCAGTAAGCATTTCTTGTGTTGTTCTAAAATGTTGTGAAGGAATATTTTTGATATCTTTCTTAGCAAGTGGATGTCTTCCTCCACCGGGTACTTTTTGATTCACAATAATTTCTCTATAAATTTTATCTTCTCTTGTAAAATGATGCACATCTCCTGTTGCCACAATCATTTTTCCTGCTTCTTTTGTTGCATGAATTATTTTTTTAATATGTTCTCTTAATTCGACATCACTTTTAAAATCTCCAAGTTGCAAAAGATGTCCATATACCTCTGGTGGTTGGACTTCCACATAATCATAAAAATGAATAATATTGGTAAGTTCTTCCCCTTCTTTACTTCTTGCCTCTATAAAAACTTCAGACTCATAACACCCACTTCCAATCAATAAACCTTCTCTTAACTCTTCTAGTTTACTTCTTAGAATCCTAGGCGTTTTATATAAATAAGTTGTATTAGCAAGTGAAATGATAGTAAATAGATTTTTAAGCCCTTTTTGGTTTAGAACAAGAACATTAAAATGAAAAGTTCGCCCAAATTTATGAATTTCTTCTTTTGAAATTAACTTATTTAGATCATTAATTTTTTCAAAGCGTTGTACCTCTAATTTTTTTAACATTTTATGAAAAACATAGGCTGTTCCTTCCGCATCATAATCCGCACGATGATGGGCATCCTCATCCCAAGGAACATCATAGCGTTTGACTAAAGCAGATAAACTATGCCTTGAAAAATTTTGGTCTAAGGCTCTCGATAATTCTAAAGTATCAATGACTGTATTTGTAAATGCACCTAAATTATACTTTTTCATAGCCATTTCTATAAAAGAAATATCAAATTTCGCATTATGAGCAACCATTGGTAAACGTCCAGTCCACTCTAAAAATCTTTTTGTTACGGTTTCCTCATCATCCTTACCTTGTACCATCTCATCTGTAATACAAGTCAGTTCGGTAATCTTATCTGGAATGTGTCTTTTAGGATCAATTAATTCATCAAAACGATCTACAATTTCACCATCACAAATTTTAACCGCTCCAATTTCAATCATTTGATCTGAGCCACCCGCATTAAAACCAGTTGTTTCTGTATCAAAGACAACATAAGTATTATGAATAAGATCCTCATCCGTTGGTCTTACAACAATGTTAATTGTATCATCTACAACGGTTAACTCAGTACCATAAATTCCTTTAAAAATAGGTGGATTTTTTTGTTCTTGTTTTTTTTCTTCTAACTCTTTTTGTAAACTAACTAGTGCTTGTTCATCCGTTTCTTCGCTAATTTTTACCTCTAATTCCTCTATTTTTGCTTTCACATTTTTACGAATATTTTTATTATGCGATTTAATAATTCCAAACGAAATAGGAAATGCTTGGCAACCATTATGATCGGTAATAGCCACCCCTTTGTAACCCATTTTAATTGCTCTTTCTACAAGTTCACAAGTATGCTTCCCTAAATCTAACTTGGTAATACCATCCATCTGACTCATCATTGTATGGGCATGTAGCTCGATTCGTTTTATAGGAGCATCATCTACAATTTGTACTTCCTCTCTTTTAATCCATGTAATATCGTAAACCGATAAAACAAGTTCATGCTTAAAATTATCATTTTGAATTTTTCCTTTCAATAGATACCATGACCCTACTTTAAGGCGACTTTTTACTGTCTTTAATTCCTCTTGTGAATCTTTTTTTACAAACACATTCGCATACATACTATCTGTTTCATCGGTTATCTTTAAAGAAAATAAAGTAAAATTGGCCAATTCTTTCTCTTCAATACCAAAAATTCTTGCTTCCACAATAACACTTGGCACTTCATATAAAACATCAGCTATTTTCGTAATTTCTCCTTTTATCTCTTTTCCTTTTAATATTTCTTCCGTTTTAGGGGTCTCTTTTACCTCCACAGTTTCCTTTAACTTTTCTATTTCTGTTAATACGGCTCTACTTTTTTCTTCATTTATTTTATAATCTATTTTATCCACTTGGTACCCTGATGTTAACAAATACTTAGTAAGTTCTCTTTCGATACCCGTTAGTTTAAGTTGTTCTGCCTTATTCGAAACTTCTATCATCAATTTATTTTCCTCAAAATAAACAACATTTCCTCGAGCCATTTCTAAAAGAGGATACTCACTTATTTTTTTATCAATAAATGCTTGATAATACTCCCCTATTTTTTCTTTATCTTTCTCTTTGATAGTAAATAGAACTTCAATCTCTTCTACATCTGTAAAAACTTCCTTTATTCTTTTCAAAAAATAATCAAACGTATTTACATGTAAATTTGTTTCTAAAGTCATATAAAATGTATATTTTGTCTTTGCATAATTTCCAACAATTTTATCTAAGCTTCCTCCTATAAACTCCGTTTTATCCTCTATTTCTAATTTATTTAAAAGTACTTCTAATTTTTCTTGCATACAACTCACCCTATGCACTATTTTATCAAAATTCATACATAAAAAAAAGTTCTATTACTGGATTTTACAGAACTTTTCCTTCATTTCTTATTTAAAAAAAGAGATGAAATCATTCTCTGTAAATCTTCACAATATATCCAGTTTAAAAGAGCCCCTTTAAAATAATTTTATCTATCCTTACGAAAATTTTTTAACGATTCGAGATACATTCCCAAAATTGTTACTTATATTGAGTTGCAATGTTACAGCATCTTTAATATAAACAATTTGACATTTATTCACATGATAATAAGTGATGCCATCTCCTGTAGAAGGAATCCCACCTCCTGCATTCCAACTATAAATCTCATGAACATTTGCTGCATTACTATAAACAATATTAATGGTAGGGGCACTTCCACCACTTCTCCAACCTCCTGCACAAAGAAGATAAGAATTACCAGCATCCAATGTCATATTTTTTGTATAACTCACTGTTGTCACTGTAGTACTTGAGGATAATCCTGCATTACATGTCGGACAGGTTGGGCAACAGGAAGAACAACTTGGACAAGTTGAGGCTGTCACTTTACCAGAACCATTATGGTATCCTGCTGGTATTGTATAGGTTCCTCCTGGACTTACTGTTCCTGTTACTGCCCCTTTATTAGGCATCGAACCTGTTACTTTACTTCCTCCTACTAATGCTGTTTTTCCACTTAAGATTTGTCCTGCACTCGCATTCCCATAATTCGCTTTATTATATAAATCATTTAATGCTCCCTCTACCGTTGTTTGATTATTTTTACTATAACTTATTCCATTCGATGGTGGATTACTACTCGCTGCATTCGTTCCTACTATTGCTATAATCATTCCGAGTAAAATCACTTCAATTCCTATCATCACTTTATGTT
>CATOJL010000028.1 GCA_951800155.1 uncultured Bacilli bacterium
CATATGTGAATGGAAATAAGATTACAGGTTCTATGACAAATAAGGGAGCAGTAAGTGAAACAATAAGTCCGGGAGGAACCTATACAATACCAGCAGGATACCATAATGGTTCTGGAAAAGTGACAGCTTCAACTTGTCCAACATGTAGTGCAGGCATTAATGATAATAATGCAACAAGAACGACGGGTAAAATGACTGATGGTATTGCTACATCGGTTGGGGATTATTATATGATAAGCTATAATATAGGGACTTTAAAGATAGATACAGTAACTTTTACAGGTTGTGACATTATTGTTCAGGATAAGGCGAGTAGTACTATTAGTAATACAAAATATAACACTACAACTCTTATCTGCAAAGCAACAGGTAATAAAATTGAAGTAAGTCATGTTCCTAACAATTGGACTTGGTATAAATTAAATTAATAAGAATTTAAAGTTTCATATACTTTTAAAATTGATAAAAATTGTAAATACTAAAAATGTTTACAGTTTTTTTGATTTGTAATTGGAATATTAAGGAAATTCCCCTTGAAAAAAAACTGTTTTCGATATACAATGATAATAGAAAATAGGTGAATGTATGAAAAAGACAATAGAAGATTTTAATTTAAAAAATAAAAGGGTACTCATCCGAGTGGACTTTAATGTTCCAATGCAAGAGGGACATATCACGGATGATAATCGAATAAAAGAAAGTCTAAGAACAATACAGTATGCAATAGAAAATGGCGCAAAAGTGATTTTGTTTTCCCATTTAGGAAGAGTAAAAGAGGAAAGCGATTTAGAGAAAAATGATTTGCAACCAGTTGCTATACGTCTTAGTGAATTGTTAAAAAAAGAAGTTACTTTTGTAGAAAGTACAAGAGGTCCTATTGTAGAAGCTGCCATTCAAAATATGAAGGAGGGCGATGTTGTACTTATTCAAAACACGAGATATGAGGATTTATATGGTAAGTTAGAAAGCTCAAATGATGAGGAACTAGGAAGTTACTGGGCTAGTTTAGGAGATATTTTTATTAATGATGCTTTTGGAACGAGTCATAGAGCTCATGCTTCCAATGTAGGAATTGCCTCTCATTTACCAAGCGGTTTAGGGTTCTTAGTAGAGAAAGAAGTAGAGCAGTTGTCTATAGCACTTCATAATGAAATACATCCATACACTGTGATTTTAGGTGGTGCGAAAGTAAGCGATAAGGTTGGTGTGCTTGCATCACTAGGAGAAAAGGCAGATTATATTCTTATTGGTGGGGCCATGGCCTACACTTTCTTGAAAGCAAAAGGAATCGATGTTAAGAATTCCCTAGTAGATACAGACAGTTTATCTTTTTGTAAAGATATGTTAGAAAAATATAAAGACAAAATCATTTTACCTGTTGATAGTGTAAATGCAAAAGAAATTGCAGAGGTAGAAGTTCATATTTGTGAAATAGATTCTTTTCTAGATAAGGATATAGGGTTAGATATTGGGCCTAAAACGATTCAGTTGTTTCAAGAATATTTACAAAAAAGTAAGCTTATTGTATGGAATGGAACTCTTGGGTATGCAGAATTAGAGTCGTTCTCTCATGGAACAAAATCAATTTTAGATCGATTAAAAGATGTAGATGCCGTTAAAATAATTGGTGGGGGAGATACGGCCGCGTCTGTTATTTCTTTAGGATATAAAGACTATATGACACATATATCTACAGGCGGAGGAGCATCATTAGAATTGCTTGAAGGAAAAGAATTACCAGGAATTTCTATTATTGAGGAGAAAGATGCAGAATAATATGGTTAAGAAGATTGAAAGCTTTCTTTTAATCTTCCTCTTTACAGCACTTGTACTTTACTTTTCCTTAAAAGATAATTATGAAGAAATTCTATACCAAATTATTCATATCAATAAGTTTTATCTACTTCTGGCTTTCTTATTGATTATTGCTTATTGGATATTTAAAGCAATTGTGATGCGTATTTCTACTAGAAAATTTAAAGAAGATTTTACCTTTGCTAGTGCTTTTCGTTTGGTGGTAGAAACAAATTTCTTTCATGCAGTAACCCCTTTTTCAAGTGGGGGACAACCTTATGAGATTTATTCTTTAACAAAACATAAATTAAAAGTGACAGAGGCTACAAATGTGTCTATTCAAAACTTTATTGTATATCAAATTGCTTTAGTATTTTTGGGAACAACCGCTGTTATTTGTAATGCTTTTCTGCATATCTTTCCCAATAATCGTTTTTTGGGATATTTAGTAGCAGTTGGTTTTATAGCAAACTTAGCTGTTATAATTTTATTGTTTGTAATTAGCTTTACTAAAAAATTAAATCGTATTTTGGTTGATTTTATTATAAAAGTTTTAAACAAAATAAAAATTGTAAAAGAGAAAGAAAAAACAATTGCGAAATTTAATCAATACTTGATTGATTTTAATGAGGGTGCCAAAATTTTAGTAAAAGACAAGAAAAACTTTTGTTTTATGATTTTGTGTAATTTTATAGCTCTCCTTTTCTTTTATTTGATCCCACTCGTTCTTTTATATGGGATAGGGGACATGGAAAGTATGAATGCTTATGAATGTATCATTGCATCAGCCTATATTATGATGATTGGTTCTTTTGTTCCCATCCCTGGAGGAACTGGAGGGCTCGAATATGCTTTTGTTACTTTTTACTCTACCTTTATTACAGGTTCCGTTTTAAAGGCAATTATGTTGCTTTGGCGCTTTATTACTTATTATTTTGGCATGATTGTAGGAGCAATTGCCTTGAATTTAAAAAGAAAGAAGGGATAAGATGAGAATAGGAATTTTTACAGATACTTATCCTCCATTTATTAATGGTGTATCTACAAGTATTGTTAGTTTAGAGAAAGCATTAAGAGATGAAGGACACGAAGTTTTTATTGTAACTGTAAATCCAGACAACTTATCTTACCGCTATGAAAACGAAGAAAAAATTATACGTATTCCTGGCATTCCAATAGGGATCTATGATTATCGTTTAACAGGAATCTATCCTTTAAAAGCCATTTCTAAAATTAAGGAATGGCATTTAGATATCATTCATTCTCATACAGAGTTTGGAATAGGAACTTTTGCGCGTATTTTAGCAAAACAATTAGATATTCCATTAGTTCATACATACCATACTATGTATGAAGACTATATTCATTACATAACAAAGGGGCATTTTGATCGCTCAAGTAAAAAAATTGTAGAATATTTAACTATGTTTTATTGTGATAAAACAGCCAGAGAGTTGATTGTTCCTAGTCGAAAAACCTACAATTTATTTAAAGAAAAATATCATGTAGAAAAAGAAGTCCGTATTGTTTCAACGGGAATTGAAGTAGAACGTTTTTTTAAAGAAAAATTTAAAGAAAATGATATACTTTTTCTTAAAAAGGAGTTAGGATTAACCCCAAATGATTTTGTGATATTAACAGTGGGGAGGCTTGCAGAGGAGAAAAATGTGCAACTACTTTTAAAATCTTTAGAAGATATAGTAAAAAAAGATAAAAGTGTCAAGCTTGTTGTTGTGGGAAGTGGACCAGATTTTGAAAAATATATCACATGGGTTATTGAAAGAAAATTAGAAAAGAATATTATTTTTACCAACGCCATTCCATGGGAAGAAATTCCTATGTATTACCAAATAGCTGATGTTTTTGCAACAGCTTCTAAAACAGAAACACAAGGTTTAACAGTCATTGAGGCAATGGCTTCTAGTAAACCAGCAGTTTGTATGAAAGATGATGCTTTCTTAGATGTTGTTGTTGATGACTTAAATGGAAAGTTTTTTGAGAATCAAGATACTTTTGAAGATGTTATTTTTACTTTAAAAAGTGATAGAAAAAAGTTAGAATCTATGGGTAAACAAGCGAGATATACAGCAGAGTCCCATTCATTAAGACATTTTGCTTTAAACATATTGGATGTATACCATGCATGTTTAAGACAAGAAAAGATGAAAAAATCATGGTTTGAAAGAATAAAAGATAAATTTAAAAAGAAAAAGAATTAGGAGGGAGTATATTATGTCAAAAAAGATAATCATTGCAAATATGAAGACAAAGTCAAATTATAGTGATATAAAACAATATTTAAAGGCATTAGATGGAAAGGTGACTTATTCTGGTGTCATTTTCATGCCTACAAGCTTGTATGCAACTTATTTTATAGAGAAAGGATACAAAGTAGGACTTCAAGATATCTTTTTTGAAAAAGAGGGTTCTTATACAGGAGAGATCCTACCATGTCAGGCGAAAAGTTTAGGAATAAAATATGTAATGGTGGGACATAGTGAACGCCGTATGCATTTAAATGAAAGTAATCAAACGATTAACAAAAAAATTAAAAATGCTCTAGAAGAAAAAATGGGAGTTGTTTTGTGTGTTGGAGAAACAAAGGAAGAAAAGGCATTGATGGAAACGAAAGAAGCCATTCGTAGACAACTATTCACTGCTTTAAAGGGGATAGAAAATTTAAAGAATTTGATTATTGCCTATGAACCAGTTTGGGCAATTGGAAGTGGAAAAATTCCTTCTAAAAGAGAGCTTGCCAAGATAGTGGATTTTATAAAAGAGTTTGTCGCAGAAATAAAAGATGGGGAGAAAGTAAAAGTATTATATGGAGGAAGTGTTCGTAGCAAGAGTTTACCTATTTTTAATCAAATTGAAAATCTGGATGGTTATTTAATTGGTGGTGCTTCGAATGATGCTGAGGAATTCTTAAAGATTATAGAGTTGTGTGAAAAATAAAAATTTCAAGAAGAAGTTTCGTAGGAAATATTTCTTTTGCGAATAAAAAAGTGTAAGCATTCATTATAGAAATATGATGGTATATTACACTTTTTTATTAGGATTTGGATTGAATCATGTAGCCTCTTAAATAAGATGTAGATAGTAAACAGAGAAAAATAGAAAATATTGGAAAAAGGAAGTTCTAGGAAAAAAGAAATAAAAGAGAAAAAGGTTTTCTTATCAAAATAGGTTTCCCGACAAGAAGTGACAAAAAAAGTACTTTCAAAACTACAGAAATTGTTGTATAATGATTCTATCATAGCAGTACTAGGGAAGGAGAATATTATGATTAAGGTACTTATGATTGATGATAACGAAAGTTTAGTCAACATGGTAAAGGAGTATTTTTGTAGTAATAGTAGTGATGTTAGTATTGTTTTAAGTGCATCGGATGGATTAGAAGGAATGCAAGTTATTGAAGAGCAGAGGGATGCATATGATTTAATTTTGTTAGATTTGATTATGCCAAATAAAGATGGTATGTATGTTTTGCGAGAAATGGGTAAAAGAGGGATTGAGAAGGACGTTATTGTTTTGACAAGTTATAATGATCCAAAGGTCATTCGAGAAGTATCCGAGTCATTAGCCAGTTATTTTATCTTAAAACCATTTGATTTAGAGGATTTGGAATATAAAATCAAAAAAGTTGTAAATAAAGAAGAGGCAAAGAAAGAGGCAATTGATTTAAAATATGGAAACTTACAACTTTCCATTACAAAGATTCTACATGAACTTGGTATTCCATCCCATATTAAAGGATACCAATATATTCGTGAAGGAATAGGAATTGTCTATAACAAACCAGAAACAGTAGGAGGAATTACAAAAGAATTGTATCCTGAGTTAGCAGCTAAATTTGATACGACGGTTTCAAGAGTGGAGCGAGCAATAAGACATGCAATTGAGGTAAGTTGGAATCGTGGTTCTTGGGATTTAATGGAAGAAATTTTTGGACACAGTGTTGATATTGATCGAGCGAAACCAACAAATTCTGAGTTTATTGTAACAATTGCTGATAAGTTAAAATTAGAAACAATGAAAGTGTAAAATCATTGTTTTTCATTTGCATGTAAATCATAGATATGATACTATAAATACAAGAGGTATATATGAGAAATGAAGAGATTTTAAATATATTTTATAACTATATAGTAAAAGAGGCAGCTTCTGGTTCTATTGATTGTTTTATGAAGTATAATACGTGTTTTTCAACTATTGTAAAAGAATATGATATAGAATATCTTACAAGAATAGAAAATACAGAGTTATGCATTCCTACTTTGAAAATCAATAATGTAGAAGAATTTAATACATTGCTTTCCATGTATGTCCAAGTAGCGTGTAAATTTTATTCAGATCATGATTTTTATGAAGAAGTTTTGGATAGAAGTTATTACCAAGAAGGAAAAATATGTAAGGAAAAGGCAGTGATGGCTCTATTATTTAGTAATGCAACTTATGAAGACTTTGCAAATCCTATTCGTTTTTTACTAAAAAGAATTATTTATTTTCTTGAAAAACCATTTTTTACAGAAAAGATGGAACTTGGTTATTCTGAATTATTACAAGGGGACATAAACGTGGTAATTGAGAAAGAGAAAGTAGTAAACGAAACGCCCTATTTTATGCAAATAATATTAAAAAAGGAAGAGGAAGAGTATAAGTTTCCCAAAATTAATTTTGGTATTTTTCATGACGAAATTGATGTGTACTCTATTTGCAATAAGGAACATAGTATCAATACTTATAGCAAGAAGATTAATAGGCGATTATATCGAGTAAACGATGGTTTCGATGCAACGATAGATAATGAAGAATTGTTTGGTGTGGGGAATTTGAAAGATGTTACTCCTTCCTTTGTAGTTGCGACAGATATTTTTCTATCCATTTTAAAAAGATTAGGGTATGAAAAGGTAAATGTTGTAAGTATTTTACCAATTAGATGGAATGCAAAGTATTTAGCCAATGTAAAGAAAAGTCATGGAAATAAAGAAATATTTCAGGAATATGAAAAGGAGCAACTTCGTATTCAGATGAATTTAACAGAAAAACTATTGAGAACTTTTAATCGCGTTATTTTTATGCGTGAGGATATTGATGTGACCTATTATCCATTAGAACAAGGTTCTACTTTAGGATTAAAAATAGGAAAACAAGAGTTCTCTACCCACAATGCATTATTTAGAGAAATAGAGCTTTTAATGGATAATTATTTTACTAAGGGAAGAATAAAATAGGAGATGATAGAATGAAACCGGTTGTTTTATGTATATTAGATGGAATTGGAATCGGGAATGAAGAAAGAGGAAATGCTTTTAAAAATGCAGAGAAACCTTTTTTGGAAGCCTTATTTCAAAAGTATCCACATTGCTTATTAGAGGCAAGTGGAATAGCGGTTGGACTTCCGAAAGGACAGATGGGAAATAGCGAAGTAGGACATATGAATATTGGAGCTGGAAGGGTTGTGTATCAGCCTTTGGAACTTATAAATCAACAAATAGAAAAAGGAACTTTTTTTCAAAATGAAAATATAAAAAAAGTAATCAATCATACAAAGAAAAATCATTCGAAATTGCACATTATGGGACTTATTAGTGATGGAGGCGTCCATTCTTCTATGGAGCACTTAATGGCCATAATTTCTATGTGTGTGCAGAATCATGTAGAAGAACTTTATTTTCATTTGTTTTTAGATGGAAGAGATACATTAGATCATAGTGCTTATCAGTATGTCCAAGCCTTAGAAGAAAAGATAAAAGAGATTGGAATGGGCAAAATTGTAACGATGAGTGGCCGATATTATGCAATGGATCGGGATAATAATTGGGAACGTGTCAAACTTGCTTATGATGCAATTGTTTATGGGAAAGGGGAAACCTATACAACTCCTAAGGAAATGATTGAGGCAAATTATGCGCAGAATCGGACAGATGAATTTATGCTTCCTGCTGTTTTAGAGGAAGGACGTGTAGAAGATGGGGATGGCATTATTGTGTTTAACTATAGACCAGATCGTTTAAGAGAACTTTTCTCGAGTTTAACAAATCCTGAATTCCAACAAATGGAAGTGAAAAGATTAAATGATATTCAGTTAGTTACGATGATGCCAGTTAGTGATGAAGTGATTTGCCTACATGCTTATAAGCATCAAAGTCTGGGAAATACATTGGGAACTTATATGAGTAAGAAGGGATATAAACAACTCCGTATTGCAGAAACGGAAAAATATGCTCATGTTACTTATTTCTTTGATGGAGGAACTGATTTTGAACTTCCAAATGCAAAACGAATTTTAATTCAATCTCCTCGTGTTGCCACTTATGATTTAAAGCCAGAAATGAGTGCTTTAGAAGTAACAGATACTTTGATTAAAGAATTAGATAATGCATATGATTTAGTTATTCTAAATTATGCAAATGGAGATATGGTAGGACATACAGGAAATTACGATGCTGCTAAAATAGCGGTTACCTTTTTAGATCACTGTGTTGAAAGAATTTATAATAAAGTTATGGAATTAGGAGGAATTCTACTAGTAACAGCTGACCATGGAAATTGTGAGGAAATGATTGATGAAGATGGAAACATCCTTACTAGTCATACAACAAATAAAGTTCCATTTATTCTTACTAAAGAGGGGTATACGTTACAAGATGGAAAACTCTCTGATATAGCACCTACGATTTTAGAATTATTGCAAGTTGAAAAACCTGTAGAAATGACAGGAGAAAGTCTTATTGTTGGGAAATAGAGAAGTATTGCCATTTGGAGAGCTTTCTATTTCCTTTTTAAGTAAAAAATTTTAGGAAAAAATCTTGTTTTAAGATAGAAATAAGAAATAGATTTACTATCTTTTTCTTTAAAAATGCTTTATAATAAGAATAGGTGAGAGTATGAAAGAACAGATTATAGAAATATTGAAAGAAAGTAGGAAGGCTCTTTCTGTCCATGAGATACATGATTTTATGAATTTAACAACTGTTGATGAATTTAAAACACTTTTAAAATGTTTAAATGAAATGGAAGATGCCTTAGAAATTTATAAGACCAATAAGGACAATTTTATGCTATTTGAAAATAGTCATTTGAAAGTAGGAAAAGTGATTGCTAAAAAACAAGGATATGCTTTTGTTGATGTAGAAAATGATGAGGATATTTTTATTCCCCAGTCTAATTTGAATGGGGCAATTCATGGTGATAAGGTAATTGCTGAGATTACAGGGAAAACAGAGCGTGGTTTTGATGGAAGAATTGTAAAGGTTGTTGATCGAACATTAAAGCAAGCTGTTGGGGAATTTTACTATCATAAGAAAACGCCTTGTGTGAAGTTGGATGATGAGAAAGTTCACTTGGAGTTGATTATAAAAAAAGATAAGACCATGGGTGCCATGGATGGGCATAAAGTATTAGTTAAAATAACAAGGCCAATAAAGCCAAATGTATATGAAGGGGAAATTCTTCGTATTTTAGGTCACAAAAATGATCCAGGAATTGATATTTTATCTATTGTTTTAAAATATGGGATTCATGACTCTTTCTCAGAGGAAGTGATGAAAGAGGTTGATGCTCTTCCTAATGAAGTTTTAGAGGAAGAAAAAGTAGGAAGACGTGATCTAAGAAAAGAAATGATTTTTACCATAGATGGGGCGAAAACAAAAGATATTGATGATGCGATTAGTTTAAAGAAATTAGAGAATGGGAATTATGAGTTAGGAGTCCATATTGCTGATGTAAGTCATTATGTGAGAAAAGGAACTAAATTATACGAAGAAGCTTTAGAAAGAGGAACGAGTGTCTATTTAGCAGATCGGGTAATTCCAATGCTTCCCCATAAATTATCAAATGGAATTTGTTCACTAAATCCGGGTGTTGATCGTTTAGCGCAATCCTGCGTTATGGAGATTGATAAAAAGGGAAAAATTTTGTCTTCAGAAATTTTTGAAAGTATTATTTGTTCACGTAAGCAAATGACTTATGAAAATGTAAATAAGATTTTAGAGGAAAATATTGTTCCTGAGGGATATGAGGAATTTGAACAGACATTAAAAGAAATGGCAGAGCTTGCTTCTATTTTAAGAAAAGAGAAAATTTCTAGGGGTTATATTGATTTTGAGATTGATGAATCAGAAATTGTGGTAAATGAAAAGGGAGAGGCAATCGATGTTGTTTTAAGAAATCGTGGTGTAGGGGAGAAATTAATTGAGGACTTTATGATTGCTGCAAATGAAGCAGTGGCTACGACCATTTATTTTATGGATTTGCCATTTGTATATCGTATTCATGGAGAGCCAAGTGAAGAAAAAATTCGAAATTTTTTAAGTTTTATTGGAACACTTGGTTATACAATTCATGGAAAAGTTAAGGAAATTACTCCAAAAGAAATGCAGAAAATTTTGGAATCTTTAAATGATAAAAAAGAATTTTCTATGCTTTCTAATTTGTTACTTCGTAGTATGCAAAAAGCAGTCTATGATACCGTAAATATTGGACATTTCGGACTTGCTAGTAAGTATTACACGCATTTTACATCTCCAATTAGACGTTTTCCAGACACGACTGTGCATAGATTACTTCGTACATATCTTTATGAACAGAAATTGGATATGGATACGATTCGAAATTTGGAGCCAGAACTAAAGGAAATATCTCTTCACTCTTCAGAGATGGAGCGTTCAGCTGTTTCTTGTGAGCGTGAAGTAGATGATATGAAAAAGGCTGAATATATGGAAAAACATGTTGGCGAAGTGTTTACAGGTATGATTAATACAGTAACAAATTTTGGCTTTTTTGTGGAGCTTCCTAATTTAATTGAGGGACTTGTTCATGTGGATGATTTAACAGATGATCATTATTTGTATGATGAAAATTTACAAAGTTTGATAGGAATCAAGAATAAAAGAGGTTATCGATTAGGGGATATAGTGGAAGTAATTGTGAAGAGGGCTTCAAAAGAAGAAAAAATTGTTGACTTTGTAGTAGCAACAGATAAAAATAAAAAATTATATTTAAAAAAATAGGAGTTCTATATGCGAAAACCACAATTTATTCGAAAAGATAATAAAAAGAAAGTCTTTTTTCTAAGTATGACTATTTTGCTGTTACTTCTTTTAAATGTCTTTTTATCCTTTTATGTATGGCTTCGCCCTAGGTATGTATCTTATGAAGTGGGGCCAAGAAACCCAATTCCTATACACAAAAAATTTTCTATGATTGCTGTTGGTGACGCTTTAATTCATGATGGCATATATAAAGATGCAAAGACTTCCCAAAAAGGAGAAGATGGATATCCTATTTATGATTTTAAGAACATGTTTATGGAAATAAAAGATGTTATTGCCCCCTATGATTTAAAGTTTTACAACCAAGAAACAATCATTGGTGGCAAGAATATAGGACTTTCCTCTTATCCTACATTTAATTCTCCAGATGAGATAGGGCTTGATTTAATTCATACAGGATTTAATCTTGTGAATTTGGCAACAAACCATACATTAGATAGAGGAGAAAAAGCCATTTTGTATTCAAGAAATTTCTGGAAAAAGCAAGATGTTTTAGCAGTCGGAAGTTATGATTCTAAACTAGACCATGATAATGTCGTTATTCAAGAGGAAAATGGAATCAAGTATGCGATTTTAGGTTATACAACTGTTACAAATGGACTAAAAGTTCCTCTTGGAAAAGACTATTTACTTAATGTATACGAGGAAGAAAAAGTGAGAGCAGATATTGAAAGAGTACGAGATCAAGTAGATGTTTTATTTGTATCTATGCACTGGGGTGTAGAATATACACATGAACCTGTTGCTTCACAAAAAGAGATTGCTTCTTATTTAGCTTCTTTGGGAGTAGATGTTATTATAGGACATCATCCACATGTCATAGAGCCAATAGAATATATAGAAAATACACTTGTTATTTATTCACTAGGGAATTTTATTTCTGCACAGGAAGGGACAATGAAAAGGGTAGGAATGATTGTTGCATTTGATGTAGAAAAAGAGATAAAAGGTAGTGAGAAAAAAGTAAATATTACGAATGTAAAGGCTGATCTACTTTGGACGCATCATGAGAGATATAAAAATTTTAAAGTGATTCCTTTTCCTCATTTAACAGATAAGGAACTTAAAAATCATGCTTCTATTTATGAAACATATAAGAAGTATGTATCAAAAGATAATAGAGTACAAGTTGGATTTATAAAGTAGGTGATAAAGTGATAGAAATAAACAATCGAAAAGCTAAATTTGATTATGAAATTTTAGAAACGATCGAAGCAGGGATTGCCTTAACAGGAACAGAGGTTAAATCAATAAGAAATGGGAGCGCTAATTTGAAAGATAGTTATGCAATCATTCGAAGAAATGAAGTCTATTTATTAGGCATGCATATGAG
>CATOJL010000029.1 GCA_951800155.1 uncultured Bacilli bacterium
GCAACAGGAACGTTAAGCAATATCTTTTTCCCAGCAAGTAAGGTAACGTATAGTGGAAATGGAAAGAGTAATGTAGAACAAGCATTAGATGATTTATATAGTAAGTTTAAATAGAAAGAAAAGGTGAATAATATGGGAAAGAGAATTCATCAAGTGATAATTGGAGGCGAAGTAATGCTACTATGTATGGTAGTAGCATTACTAAGTACACAAGCAGCAAGCGCGAATCCCCCATCGAATGGAGTCAGTTATAATAAAAATGGACAAGTGACCGTAGAGAATGCATTAGATAATTTATATAGTAAAGTAAACTATGGGGATGCGAAAGCAAATGAGATATTAAAAGGAAAGAAAGCCTTAGTAGGAGGGAAAGAAGTAGTAGGGACATTCACATGTCCGACATTAGCTAGCCTTACTCCTGGAGATGCAACAGCTGAAGATATAATAAAAGGAAAGATTGCATGGGTGAATGGGAATAAAGTTGTAGGTACATATACTTCTCCAACATCGTCGATATCAAATCCATCAATTGCTTTAGTAGAAAAAGTAGAATTAGGTGATTATATTAGCTATACACCAAGTAAAACTTCTTATACAATATCTAAGGAGGATACAGGAGGGACTTTAGATTACAATCTTAATCCCAGTGAATTGAATGTATGGAGAGTCATAAGAGAAAATGAAGATGGGACTCTTGAAATTATATCAAACTATGTTTCTAGTATAAATTTTTGGCTAACTCCGGATTGCGATTACAAAAGTTTATTAACTAAAATAGCCCAACAATATGAAACAAATGGAATAACATTGGGATCTAGGTATATCGATGGTGGTGATTGTATGCCATTTGAAAAAAGTATTATAGAAGATTTAGGATTGATAAAAATGGCGCTAGGAACATTAGCTGCAAAAAAAGTTGGAAGTGATGAAAATTTTTCTTATTGGATAAGTGCAGAACGCCTTTGCG
The DNA here is from genome assembly GCA_951800155.1 of uncultured Bacilli bacterium. GTDB lineage: Bacteria > Bacillota_I > Bacilli_A > RF39 > UBA660 > CATOJL01. Next base: position 968 of record CATOJL010000029.1, read on the forward strand.
GAATCAGTGATGAATCATATAGTGGTGGTTCTGGAGAAGTCATAGGTGCTTATAATCGTATTCTTTATGTGCGCCCTATTGTAATACTAAAATCAGGTTTAAAAATCACAGGAGGAGTTGGGACAGAAGGTTCTCCCTATACTCTTGGGACATAGGATATGTGAGATAAATTTTACTATGATGTGAAGTATTATATAAAAATTAATAAAAGAGTGAGGGAGAGAATGAAAAATAAGACAAAAGATAAAATTATAGTAGGAACAGAAGTACTACTACTTTGTATGATTGTAGGAATACTAAGAATTAATGCAGCAAGCACGAATCCTCCATCAAGTGAAGTAAACTATAATAAAAATAGTCAAACTAATGTACAAGGTTCCATAAATGATTTATATAATAAAGTAGCTTATGGAGATGCCAAAGCTAGTGAGATATTAAGTGGAAAGAAAGCGTTAGTAGGTGGGAAACAAGTTGTAGGTACATATACTTGTCCAAGTGTAGTAAGCCAAACTCCTGGAGATGCGACACCAGAAGATATAACAGATGGAAAAATAGCTTGGGCAAATGGCAATAGAATAGTAGGTACAAGAACAACACTAGCAAATGAGGTGGAATTGGGTGATTATATAAGATATATACCTTCAAGAACAAGTTATACAATATATGCAGCGGATACATATTCTAATCAACATCAAACTATAAATCCTAGTGAATTAGATATGTGGAGGGTTATACGAAAAAATGAAGATGGAACAGTGGAATTAGTTTCCGAATACGTTTCAAGTAAGCGAATACATTTAGGACCAGATACTGCCTATGCTAACTGGACTGTATATAAATATTTTATAGGTACATTAAATGTAATAGCAGAACAATACGAAGATGATAGATATACATTGGGATCAAGGCATATGGGATATGATAAATCTCAGGTACAGAAAGTTTTATCTTCAGGGGTCGAAGCTTCAGATGAAGGTTATCTTATGGATAAGAAGCTAGTTGAAACAGCCATTGGAACAGTTATGGCCAAGAAAAAGGGAACTACCGAAAACGCATGGTACTGGTTAGCCTCTCGAGGCTATAAAAGTATTGATGGTCTATATTTTGGACACGTTGTTAAGAGTGATGGCTCTATCTCTAATTATTTTACAGGTTCTACAGGGTCAATTCGTCCTATAGTAGTACTTAGATCAGATTTAAAAATCACAGGAGGAGATGGAACAGAATCTTCACCGTACACTTTAGGCTTATAAGATACATAATAAAAAGAATGGAAAAGAGGATATTTCCTCTTTTTTGTATGTAACTAATGAATCTATTATTTTATTCAAAAAACACTTGACAATTGAATGTTTATTCAACTACACTATATTTAGTTGAACATTTATTCAACTAAAGAATAAAATAAAGAGAGATGTGATATTATGGCAAAAAACGAATTTATATGTGATTGTAATATGATACATAAGGAAGTAGTTGATACAATAAAAAAAGAAATTCCAAATGAGAAAACTTTTCATTATTTGGCGACATTTTTTAAGTTAATAGCCGATGAAACCCGTCTTCGTATTCTATTTGTTCTTGCTAAGAAGGAAACGTGTGTTTGTGATATTGCAAATATTCTTTCAATGAGTAAATCTTCTATTTCTCATCAATTGGCGACATTAAGAAATAGTGGTATTGTGAAATGTCGAAAAGAGGGAAAAGAAGTCTATTATTCACTAGATGATGCACATGTGACAAAAGTGTTTGAAGTTGCTATAGATCATATCAAACATAAAGGAGAGGAAAATATATGAAATTCAAATTTAAAATAAAAGGTTTAGATTGTGCGAATTGTGCAAATGAATTAGAAAGACAGATGCAAAAACTAGAAGAGGTTACGTCAGTATCCATTAGCTTTTTAACACAAAAAATGCAAGTAGAAAGTAAGGAAATGGACAAAGAAAGTTTAGTGAAGAAAATAGAGGAAGTCATCAAGAAAAATGAACCAGATGTAGAAATTACTTTATTATAGGTGAAATATGAAAAAAAGTTTTATCCAAATTATTTTAGCTTCTGTTCTACTTTTTTTGTCTTTTTTTCTACCTGAAAATGGAGAAATTTTAAGAAATATTTTACTTTTTTTTAGTTATTTAATCGTTGGATTTCCTGTTTTAAAAAAGTCTTTTCGAAATATTCTTCGAGGAAAAGTTTTTGATGAGAATTTTTTGATGGCAGTGGCTACTTTAGGAGCTTTTGGAATTGGGGAGCTTCATGAAGCGGTAGCGGTTATGCTTTTTTATCAGATTGGAGAACTTTTTCAATCCTATGCAGTGGATAAATCCAGAAAATCAATTGCTAGTTTAATGGACATATGTCCTAATTACGCAAATGTGTATCGAGATTCAAAATTCGTTCGTGTCGATCCTGATGAGGTCAAAGTAGGTGAGATAATTGTTGTATCTCCCGGAGAAAAAGTTCCTCTTGATGGAAAAATAATGGAAGGAAATTCGTTATTCGATACGAAAGCTTTGACTGGTGAATCAGTTCCACGTCATGTTCAAGTAGGGGATTCTGTTTTAAGTGGGTGTATAAATCTGGAAGGGGTACTTAAAATAAAGGTGGAGAAGGAATATGAAGATTCAACCGTAAGTAAAATTTTAGAATTAGTAGAAAATGCAACAAATAAAAAAGCAAAAACTGAAAATTTTATTACTAAATTTGCTAGAATATATACACCGTCTGTTGTTGTAATCGCACTTTTTCTTGCTATATGTCCACCTCTTCTTTTAAAAGATGCTACTTTTTCAGATTGGATTTATCGAGCTTTATCTTTTTTAGTTGTTTCTTGTCCTTGTGCTTTAGTTATATCGATTCCTTTATCTTTTTTTGGTGGCATTGGTGCTTGTTCTCGTATAGGTGTTTTAGTAAAGGGAAGTAATTATCTTGAAAAGATGGCGAATATAAAAATACTCGTTTGTGATAAGACGGGGACATTAACGGAGGGTGTATTTGAGGTACAAGAGATAGAGAGTACCTTAAAAGAAGAACTCATTGCTTATGCAGCTTATGCCGAGTGTTACTCGAATCATCCCATTTCCTTATCTATCAAAAAATATTATGGAAAAGAGGTAGATACTTCTCTCATTTCTTCTGTAAAGGAAAGTGCAGGAAAGGGTGTTCTTGCAACCGTTCAAGGAAAACAAATATGTGTTGGAAATGAAAAATGGATGCAAGAAAATGCCATTTCTTTCCTTCCAAATAAAAAAGTAGGTACCCTTGTTTATGTAGCCGTTGATGGGATCTATAAGGGAAGTATTCGAATTGCGGATAAGATCAAAGAAGACTCTTATAAAGCAATCTCTATTTTAAGAAAAAAAGGTGTAAAGGATATCCTTATGCTTACAGGTGATGAAGAAACCATCGCACATGATGTAAGTCAAAAATTAGGAATTACTACCTATTATGCAGAACTGCTTCCCCAAGAAAAAGTAGGAAAAGTAGAAGAATGGATGAAGAGAAAAGGAAAAGAGGAGTCACTTGTATTTGTTGGGGATGGAATCAATGATGCCCCAGTACTTGCTATATCGGATATTGGTATTTCTATGGGTGGTATTGGAAGCGATGTTGCCATTGAAGCATCGGATATTGTATTAATGACCGATGAATTATCTAAGGTGGCGCATACGATGTCAATTGCTAAGAAAACTATTCGAATTGTGAATCAAAATATTTTTTTCGCTCTTTTTGTTAAAATTGGAATTTTGTTATTAAGTGCTTGTGGCATGACATCGATGTGGGAAGCTGTATTTGCAGATGTTGGTGTATCTGTACTTGCTATTTTAAATGCATTACGTATACTTAGAATAAAACAGGAGAAAGGATGATTGAAATGATAGAAACCATAATAAAAGTACAAAATATGAAATGTGAGGGTTGTGAGGCAAGAGTGATTCGTGTTTTATCGGAATTAGAGGGGATTCGTCATGTCGAAGCAAACTATAAAGAAGGGACAGCTACAATTCAAAGTGATGTAGAATTGGATAAAGAGAAGTTAAAAGAAATATTAGAGGATATTGATTTTCCTATAGTAGAGGATTAGAGTATGAAAAAAATTATCCTACAAATTGAAGGAATGACTTGTAGTGCTTGTTCTTCAGGACTCGAAAAGTATTTAAAAAAACAAGAGGGTATTGAAATTGTTTCTGTCAATTTAGTCATGGCAAATGCAAGTATTTGTTATGATGATACGCAAGTTACTGTAGAGAAAATAGAGGAGTGGATTCAAAAGGCTGGCTTTAAAAGTTTAGGGGAATTTAAAGAAATAAATGAGAGAAAAGAAAATAGAAAAGAGAAGTATGTATTTTTTCTATTTTCTGTTTTAGCATTTCTTCTCCTTTATATTGCGATGGGGCATATGTTCCATTTGCCTTCTTTTTCTATAATTGATATTGAAAAAAATCCTATAGGATATACATTCTGTTTATTTTTAAATGCTCTTCTTTTTATGGGTTATGGGTTTCCTATTTTAAAAAATGGATACAAAAATTTAATTCATAAAACACCAAATATGGATACGCTTGTATCCATAGGCGTAGTCAGTAGTTTCTTATATAGTACTTATACTATGTTTCTTATCGTAAAAGGAAATTTGCAGGAAGTACACCATTTATATTTTGAAGCAAGTGCGATGGTTCTTTATTTTGTTAAGCTAGGAAGAACGATTGATAGAATCAGTAAAGATAAGACCAAAGAGGCAATTGGAAAATTAGTGAAAATTACGCCAGATCAGGCTAGGATAAGAGTAGATGAAAAAGAAAAACAAGTAACGATTGATATGATAAAAAAAGGGGACATTTTGATAGGAAAACCCGGAGATAAAATAGCCGTTGATGGCGAGATTACGATAGGAAAAACCCATATAGATGAATCTTTTTTAACTGGAGAAAGTAAGCCAAAGAAAAAAGGAGTAGGAGATAAAGTAATGGCAGGTAGCATCAATTATGATGGATATATCGAATACAAGGCAGAAAAAATAGGGAGGGAATCTACCATTTCAGAAATGGTAAAAATGGTATTAGAGGCAAGCAATCATAAAGTATCACTTGCAAAATTAGCTGATACTATTTCTAGTTATTTTGTTCCAATTGTCTTTCTTCTTGCTTTTCTTACATTTTTTGTCTATCTTGTTCTTGGTTATTCCTTTGAGGACAGTTTTACATCTTTTCTTACAATATTAGTCGTTGCTTGTCCTTGTAGTTTAGGACTTGCTACCCCTTTAGCGCAAGTAATTGCAGAGGGCATTTGTATAGAAAATGGTATTTTAGTAAAAAAAGGATTCGTTTTGGAACAAGCAAAAAAAATAGACACCATTGTATTTGATAAAACAGGGACTCTTACTTATGGAAAACCTAAAATGAAGCACGTGTTTTTTTATACGAATGAAAAGGAAAAAGAAATATTTCAAAAGGTGGGAAGTTTAGAAAGCAAAAGTTCTCATCCTATTGGAAGAGCTTTTACTATGTATTTAAAGGAACACAAAATAGAGAAAGTAAACATAGATCTTTTTCAAAATATAGAAGGTATGGGGATTATTGGGACAATAGCGAATGAAGAATGGCTGATAGGCAATGGAAAGATAATAGAGAAATATAATATTCAAAATGCACATAAAGTACAGGAGCGAAATTTAAAAGAAGAGGGATGTAGTATTGTATATGTAGTGCGAAATAGGAAAATTATTGCTTTACTAGGATTAAATGATGTTGTAAGAGAAGAAGCAAGAGAAGTTGTTCAAATAGCCAATCAAAGAAAAATTCACACGATTATGTTGACTGGAGATAGTAAAGGGATAGCTTTTAAAATAGCGAATGAAATAGGGATTAAAGAAGTGATTGCTGATGTATTACCTATAGAAAAGACAAAGATCATTAAAACATTAAAAAAAGAAGGAAGATTTGTATTGATGTGTGGAGATGGAATCAATGATGCTCCTGCACTTGTAACAAGCGATATTGGTATGAGTGTAAGAGAGGGTTCCAGTATAGCGATAGATGCAGCCGATGTCATTCTTACAAAAACAGATTTATATGGGATAATCAAATTATTAGATATTAGTAAAGAAACCATTCGAAAAATGAAACAGAATTTATTTTGGGCCTTTTTTTATAATATTTTGATGATTCCAATTGCCATGGGTCTTTTGCTACCTTTTGGTATTTCTATTCATCCTATGTTAGCAAGTCTTGCCATGGTATGTAGTAGTTTAACTGTAATAATAAATACATTATTTTTAAAAAGAAAAGTAGAAAATAACTTTTCTCATTGATTTTAAAATGAAGAGAAAGTATCGAATGAAATAGAAAGAAGAAGTTACTTCCTATGTTTCAGGAATCACTTCCTTTTTCTTTGTGTGAAGAGGTATTTCTTCATGTATCTGCTGGAAAAAAAATGAGCTAAGTAAAGAAAAATACTATTTTCCATAATAGAATAAACTAAAAAAATAAAATTAAAGGTAACAAAAAGGGACTCTTTCTATGAGTTCCTTTCTTGCGCTATATAATAGCTGAGTAAAATATCAAAAAGGGTATCTAACACTTTTTCTACTTCATTCTTAGGATATTTAGTAGAGAGTGGTTTTAATAGAGAATATAAAGTTTCTGTATTCTTTTTTTTCTCTTCTATGATACTTCGTATGATTTGATGACAATCTTTTAGTAAAGAATCACTGGGATTATTCAAGGTAAAGGAGTGATAAATGATTGCTTTTGGAATAGAATTTTGTTTAGAAAAGAGCTCCTTACAAAATTTCCAAAATAATCGGTTGATGATCTCATCCGCATATTCTTGTTGTATTCCATCTTCTTTGGAAATAATGAGTTCAAAATAACTTCCTGTGATATGAATATTTAGATCAGCAATATTTTTTAAGGTAGTATAAGCCTGTTCTACTATTTGAATTTTTTTTTCTTCGGGCATAATGATTTCCTTTCTTTTTTTATTATAAGTACAACATTATAAATTGGCACAAAAGGTTGCTTATTTGCTTTCCTTTTTTCTTTATAATATGGAATATAGGAGAGTGATATTTTGAAGCAAGATGCAGATTTTATTGAAGATGAAAACTTTAATGAAAACGTAAAAGCAATTATTTGTCAAAATATCAAGAGATATCGAAAAGAAAAAGGGGTACGATTGATGGATTTAGCGGATAAGTTGGATGTATCAGTGAATCATTTAAAACGTATTGAATCAGAGAATGATAGAAATAATGTTTCTCTTATGACTTTATATAAGATATCTATTCTTTTAGATGTTCGTGTTGATAAATTTTTTGAAGAAGAAAAAGTGTCGGCTTCTTCAAACGATTCCTTTGGTAAAAGATGAAGCATTTCTTTATCTTTTTTATTATATACCAAAGGAAATTGTCCATACTATTACTAACTTCATTTGTATATTTTTCTGTTCTTTCTTAAAATATTTTATCTCACAATATTCACTAACAGTATACCATAAATTTAAGAAATAGGCACAAAAGGTTGCTTCTTTGCTTTTTCTTTTTCTCTATAATTTTTATACAGGAGAGTGATATTTTGAAACAATTGATTCATTTTACAGAAGATGTAGACTTTAAAGAAAATGTAAAAGCGATGATTTGTCAAAATATAAAAAAATATCGAAAAGAAAAAGGAATACGATTGATGGATTTAGCAGAACAGTTAGATGTATCAGTCAATCATTTGAAACGAATTGAGGCTAAAAATGATCGAAACAATATATCTCTTATGACTTTATATAAGATATCTATTCTTTTAGATGTTCGAATTGATAAATTTTTTGAAGAAGAAGAAAACTCGATTTAGGGTTTTTTGTTTTTGTCTTTTTATGTGCTATAATAAAAAAATGTGAAGGCATTGTTTTAAAGAAAATGGAGGTGTTTTTCATGGAGAAAGATTTATTTTATCATATAAAACGAATAAATGGAAGATATGAAAAGAATGATTGTAATGGAAATGTTGAAATGGGTGAAGATAAAAACTATACATGTTTCGTGGGAGAAATTCCTATTCTTTTCTCGGCACCTCATAGTGTATAAAGCAAGTTCGAGATGGAAAAGAAAAGAGCGAGGATATTTTAACAGGAGCAATTGTTTCATATATATGCACTACTTATAAAACATTTGGTATTATCCGAACTTGTAATTGGCAAGATGATCCAAATTATTATGATAGTGGTGTTAGTTTAGCGTATAAAAAAGCAATGATTTCTTTTATACAAAAGTATGGTATTGTCTATGTCTTTGATATACATGGCTGTTCAAGTAAGTATGGATTTGATATAGAAATTGGAACAAATATGGGTGGGAATTTATCTTGTAGTGAGGAGGAACTCAATTGGATAATTACCCATTTATCGAATCATTTTTCTGTAGCGGTAGATTTATTTTTTAAAGCTTCTAAAAAAGAAACTGTTTCAAACTATGTCCATCAAAAAACCATGGTCAATTGTTTACAAATGGAATTAAGCAGTACTGTTCGATTGGCTAAAATTTATTGCATATAAAATTAATTATTGCTAATTAGTTCCTTATATTTTAAGCAATTTTAAATCATTTTAGATTAATAAAAATTAAATTATATTACTTAATTTTGTAGTTTGAGTACCTATTTGGGTACCTAAAAAAGATAATACTACTACTTATATTCTTCCTATCAATGAAAGGAAAAATATTATGGAAATAACTTATACTAAATGTGGTGATTATTTATTGCCAAATCTAATTTTAAAACCTAGAAAACAAGAAAATTTAAATAAATATGGTTTAATGAGATTAAACTATCTAAAAAGGAATAAATCTATCTTATATCAACAATTATTAATGCAGGATAAATTATACGATCATCTTTTTTCAGTCAGTGTTGAAGCAAAAGAAAAAGTAAATTATCTAATCTGCGAACTTGTTAAACTAGATGATTCTATTAATGAAAAATTGAAAGCAACTAATCGAATGTTATGGGTACAGAAAATGAATAATTGTAAAAATATTGCTGAAGAAATAGTTTTAAAAGAACTTATCTATGGAGATACAATATGATAAAAGGTAAAGAAGATATAACTGAAAAAGAATTTGAAGAGATACTCTTACCTTTTTATGATAACTATAATGAATATATGATTAACTATGTTATTCCAGATACCATAGCATTTTATCTAGCAAATGGATATAGTAGAAATTGTCTATCTGATTGTCCATTATATAATCATATTAATTCTGCTATCGATATTTTTAATGTAAGTTGTGATATTAATTGTCTAATACCAAAGATAAAACAAATTTTAAGAATTAAATTTAATCTCAAAATAGCAAATTGACATGAGAGTATAGAAAAAGTTGGTTCTTCCCCAAGTTAGTTGAAAATAAAAAAAGTGATGATATACTTATAACAAGATAAGAAGTGATTTGAATGAATTTTGAAGAATTAATAAAAGAATTGAATAAAAATTTAGTAGTAATAGACAGTCAAAAAAAAGAAAATACAATATATATAAAATGTGAAATGAAAACCAGTCAAAGTAAATGTCCATATTGTGAAAGTTTATCTGATAGTATTCATAGTAAGTATATAAGAACAATAAGTGACTTACCAATACAAAATAATAAAGTGAAATTATTAATAATTGTAAGAAAATTCTTTTGTTCCAATCCAAACTGTAACCATAAAACATTTGGTGAAAAGTTGAATTTTGTAGAAACAAAATCAGTTAAAACAAATAGATTAATAGAATATATAAATACTATAGGATTAAGAGATAGTGCTATGGATGCAGTAAGAACATTGGCAGAATCAGGAATAAAAATTTCTAGTAGTACAGTATTAAGAATCGTAAAAAAAAACAAAAACAACCATAACTTATGAAGCAAAAAATATAGGCATTGATGATTTTTCATCTAAAAAAAGAGAAATATATAATTCAATTATCACTGATAATGATAATCACAAAAAAATTGAAATAATTAACTCGAGAGAAAAAGAGGATATTGTAGAAGTACTGAAACAATTTACTAATGTAGAAACAGTGACAAGAGATTTTTCATTAACTTATAAAAATGCTATAAGTGAGGCTTTACCTCAATCAAAGCAAATAGTAGATAGATTTCATATTTTCAAAAATTTAACAGATGATTTATGCAGTTATTTAAAAAGAACAGTAAGTGATAGAATAAAAATTATAAAGGATACATCAGCAGACTCTAAAGAAGTTTTAACTAAAAGGCAACAAGATAAAATTGACACTGCAAATCGAAAATGGAAAATCATTCAAGAAGCAAAGAAATTATATGGTGAGGGAAATACAAAAACTGAAGTTATAAAAAGTCTAGGAATTACAAGAGAAACATTAAATACATATTTATCGTTAGAGAAACCACCAATAAGCGATAGTAATTGTATTTTAGATAATTACATACCTTTGATTAAACAACTTATAATTGAGGGAAAGAAAACAAAAGAAATTTACGAAGCAATGAAAGAACAAGGATATAAAGGAAAAATGACCGTTTTAAATATGCATATGAAAAGTATAAAAAATGAGATAAAAAACAACACTTCATACCTTAAACGAAGCAAAATCAAAAAGTTATTCTTTTATGATTTAGAGGATATCAAGAATGAAAATCTCAAAAACGATATTACTTTCTACTTGAATCAAAATGAAGAATTAAGCAAACTTATTGAACTAGAAAAGGAGTTTAAAACTATTATATTTTCTAAGAAACCAGAACGATTAGATTTATGGGTTAAAAAAGTAAAGTCATTAAACGTTTTAGAACTAAATAGTTTCATTAATCTTATTGAAAGTGATATTGAGGCAGTTAAAAATGCCATTATCTATGACTATAGTAATGGCCTAACTGAGGGTTTTAACAACAAAACTAAAGTTATAAAAAGACAGATGTATGGTCGATGTAGTTTTGACTTACTCCGTCTTAAAATTTTAGCATAATTCAACTAACTTGGGGAAGAACCAA
>CATOJL010000030.1 GCA_951800155.1 uncultured Bacilli bacterium
CCCCCCCATCATTTTGTCAACTTCATTTTTTGACACAAAAAAATAAAGCATGCTTCACACTTTATTTTAACAAGTAAATTTTATCAAAAAATTTCTTTAATAAGTCATGATAGAAATTAAACAATTCATATCAAAGCCTGATAGTAATAGTATCATAGCTGCCGTTACCAAAAAGGGGCCAAAAGGAATCTCATGCGTATTTTCCCTACTCACTAAGAATAAAGATGCTGGAAGAGCTAAGAATGCAGAAAAGAATATGGCAAGAAGTGCCGTTGGCCACTCTAAAACCATTCCAAAAATAAACATGAGTTTTATATCGCCTCCACCCATAGATTCTCTTTTAAATAGAAAATCACCAAAGAGTTTTAGAAGAAACATAATTCCAAAAGCAATTAACCCATGAAAAAGAACACTTCCTAATTTCTCTAAGCCAAAGCCAAACCCATAAACACTAGCTAATAAAATAAGGGCTGTAAGTAAAACTTCATCTGGAATAATCATCGTTTGGTAATCACTGATAATAATAATTAAAGATGCTGATATAAAAATTAGGGAAATCCACAACTCTTTCGTAAAACCATATTTTAGATAACAAAAAAGAAAAAGTAATCCTGTAATCGTTTCAAAAATAGGATAAAACCATCCTACTTTTGCCTTACAATATTTACATTTTCCTCTTAAAAATAAATAACTAAATATAGGGAATAAATCTCCTATATTTAGTTTATGATTACATGATGTACAATGTGATGCAGGTTTTATGATAGACATATTTCTTGGTAGTCTATATCCTACGACGTTGTAAAATGAACCGAAACAAGCTCCAAATATAAACATAACACAAGCATAATATACTACCATAAAGCAAACCTCCTACGACATATTTTGAACAGCAGTATACATATTAAACATTGGGATAACAATTGCTAGAACAATTAACCCTGTGCAAGCCGCTAAGAACACTGTCAAAGCTGGCTCAATAAATGTTTTAATACGTGCAACAGCATTCTTTTGTAAATCTTGATAATAGAGAGAAACCTTTGTCATCATTTCCGCTAACTCTCCTGTTTTCTCACCAGTAACAATCATTTCATAAGCTGGGATTGGGAAAGCCCAATGTCCATCAAATGCTTCTGAAATTTTTCCACCTTTACCAAGTGTATCTACAACACTTAAAATCAATTCTTTATATATTTCATTATTTGTAATTTTGCTTAAAATATCCATACATTCTACAATGGGTACATTATGGCTTAATAAAGAACCAAATGTTTTTGTAAAAGTAGTTACTTCACTATAAATAATAGTATTTCCAAATATAGGAAGTTTCATAGTTAACAATTGTATATATTTTCTAAATGTTTTATTCTTCTTATATAGAAGATAAAAACTAAAGACAAACAATAAAATTCCAAGCAATAAAAATGCCAAATAATGTTTCAAGAAATTACTTAAATTAATAACTGCCCTTGTAAAGGCTGGTATTTCTGTTCCTTCCATGGAATTATAAATATCAACAAATTGTGGTACAACATATACCATAATAAAAGTAATAACCGCTACTGCAAAAATTCCTACAATAGTTGGATACATCATAGCTGTTACCATTTGTCTACGTGATTCTTCCATCTGTGTATAATACTCTGCCATATCATCAAGTACTTCTGGAAGAGAACCTGTCATCTCTGCCGTTTTAAGCATGTTGATTAATAATTTTGGAAAAGAATTTCCTTGTTTACTAAGAGCGGAAGAAAAACTCTCCCCTGTAGATAATTCATAATTAATCGATTTAAAAATATTTTCATACGCTTTTGTTTTTGCAAACTGTCTTGCAAGTATTTTTAGTGCCTCTGACAAAGTAATACCTGCTTTTAAATACGTAGACAACTGCGTTAAGAAGAAAATTAAATCTTTGTTTTTAAATTTTCTCTTATTTGATGCGGAACTTGCATATTTTAAAGTAACCCATCGATTGGTATGAATTTTATAAACCTCATATCCTTCACTTAATAAGAAGGAATGCACCTCTAATTTAGAAAAGGCTTCAAAATGTCCCTTTACAAATTTTCCCTCTGGGGACTTCGCTTCATACTCATAAATTAATTTAATGTCACTTCTCTTTGCATCTTCTCCATCAAAATCAAGAAGAAGTGCTTGTCTATTGATATCACGTTTATTTTTCGCACTCTTTGATAATGGATTATTTGCAAAAAAGTTGTTTATCTTCTTAGAGAAGCTTTCTTTTGTTTTAGGTTTCTCAGGCACTACCTGTTCATAAACATCTTTATTTTTCTTATTTTTTAATTGTTTTCTTCGAATTTTTTCTTCTCGTTTTTGACGAGCTAATTCTTCTTTACGTTTTTTTGCCTCTAATTTTGCCTTCTCGCGACGATACATTTCTTCTTCTTTTCTTTGTTGTTTTGCATGTATCTCTTCAATCTTTTTCTGTCTTTCTAAACGTTGCTTTTCTTGTTTTTCTAGATTTTCTCGAGCAACCTTTAGTTTTTTTGCCTCTTTTTCAATCAATTTTTTTTGTTTAACAGGATCTTTTGACAGAGAAGCTATTTTCTGTTGCACCTTGGCTTGTTCTTTCTCTCTTTTCTTTCTTTGTTTTTCTAAACGAGCCTGTCTTTTCTTTTCTTCTCTTGGACTAAGTGGCTTCTTAGGCGCCTCAGCACCCCCTGCTTCATCTAATCTTTTGTTTTCATTGTGATCTAAAAGCAATAAAACAGGGGATAATATTCCCTTTGCTATATAGGTAACAGATTTCACAATATAATTCAAAAATTTCATCGAAATAAACACCTTCCAATCTCCCTTGTATTATTCCAGGTAACCTATACTCACCTATTCTATTAGTAATTATAACATAAATTTATTTTTTGTAAAACATTTTTTTATTAAATCATATAATATTTTAGAAAGGGGCAAATTTATGAATTATTTTAACCCATATTATATGGCCTACCCAACCGCCTCTGTAGCACCAAAAGTAGGAATTCTTAAAAGTTTATTTGGCAATTTGAATCTCTCTACCATTTTATCTGGAACAAGTAAAACTCTCAATGTTGTAAATCAGGCAATTCCCCTTGTAAGACAGGCTGGACCCATGATGAAAAACGCTAGAACTATGTTTCGTGTCATGAATGAATTTAAAAAAGTAGAAGTCCCAAATACTTCTAAAAGTACTACAACTTCTACCACTATTCCAAACACGATACAACAAGAAGTCCCAGAACAGGCAACTCGAAAGACAAGCGGTCCTACTTTCTTTCTTTAGTTCTACATGCATGCGTAAGCCATACAATTTCTTTTTTTATTTCTAGTTTTTTGCCAAGATGTCCTCTTGGCAATTTTTTTAGAATTTCTTTTCTTTTTTCAATTAAATAAGTATAATACAACTTTTTTTCTATGCTACAATCTTTTTTTAATAAAGGCCCAAATTTCAGTGCAAAAGGAGAATACTTGGCGACTCCTTTTATAAAAGTCAAAACAACGTACCATATTTTATTGTCGAAAAGAACATGTTCTTCTGTAATCTTATACCCCCGTTGCATCATTACTCTACGTAATTCTTCATAGTCATTATTGCTTTGAATAATTATTTTCTTAAAAGGAGATTCTTCTCTTCCTTCTAAAATATCCAATATTGTTTTCGTTCCCATTCCAGCAATCACAACTGTACTTTCTTTTATTTCCATAGTAGCAAAGCCATTTTGACATAGTACTTCAATTTTATCCTCGACATGGTAACTTGCTATATTCTTACGAGCCATTTTTAAGGCACTTTCTTTTTGATCAATCGCATAACACTCATTTTGATTATAAAGCGTTAAAAATATATCTAAAAGAGCATGGTCACATCCAATATCATAGACAACATCTCCCCTAGGAACAAGGGAGGCAAGCAATAATAAACGTCGATTTAAGTGCATTAATCCCCCATATAATCTTTTAGTTTACGACTACGAGAAGGATGGCGCAATTTTCGTAAGGCCTTTGCTTCAATTTGCCGAATTCTCTCCCTTGTCACACCAAAGATTTGTCCCACTTCTTCTAACGTTTTACTTTTTCCATCGTCTAATCCAAAACGTAAACGAATGACCTTTTCTTCTCTTTCTGTAAGTGTAAGTAGCACCTCCGCAATTTCATCTTTTAATAGCTCATTTGTCGCATATTCTTCTGGAGATACATTGCGCTCATCTTTAATAAAATCACCAAGGTGGGAATCATCTTCTTCCCCAATAGGTGTTTCTAAAGAAACTGGTTCTTGACTGATTTTATAAATATCTCGAATTTTATCAGGCGTTGTTCCCATTTTTTTTGCTAATTCTTCTTCCGTTGGCTCTCGGTTCAGTTCAAGGGTTAATTGGCGTTGGATACGAGCAAGTTTATTAATCGTTTCCACCATGTGAACAGGGACACGAATGGTTCTAGCTTGATCCGCGATAGCTCTTGTAATTGCTTGCCTAATCCACCATGTCGCATAAGTAGAAAACTTATATCCCTTTGACACATCAAACTTTTCTACTGCCTTCATAAGACCGATATTTCCTTCTTGAATTAAATCAAGAAATAACATTCCTCTTCCTACATACCTTTTAGCAATACTAACAACTAAACGAAGATTGGCCTCCGCAAGCGTTGCTTTTGCCTCACTATCTCCTTCTAAAATACGATCAGCAAGTTGTAATTCCTCCTCCATAGTAAGTAGTTTAATTTGTCCAATCTCTTTTAAATACATACGAACTGGATCGTTAATTGTCAAATCCTTCGTAATTGCATTATCATCTAATAAAAGTGCTTCTCCCTCCTCATCGTCATCATCCTCTTCTGATACAATACGAATCCCATTTTCAGAGAATAGATTATAAAGTTCATCCAATTCTTCACTCGTTAATTCTAGTCCTTTTAAGCTATTCGCTAATTCCTCATATGTAATTTTTCCCTTTTCTTTTCCTTGTTTTACTAATTCATTTTTTCTTTCATCAAATGTTTTTATTTCGTTCATAATTCCTCCCATACTTTCCTTTTTTGTAGTTCAATTTGTAACTCTAAAATTTCATCACCAAGTGCCTTCTTTTTTTCTTGGTCTATTATTTTTTTTTGTTCACTCTTTAAATAATCTATTTGTTTTACAATTTTATATTCATAGATTGTATCTATATATTCCTCCATTTCTTCCTTTTTATATGTATCTTTCAAAGAAAGAGATGTAATCTCATGAAATGTGTTTAGTAAATCTGTATCTTCTAAGAGAACATTAATGAAATCGGCTTCTTTCATATACCCATGTTCTTCATAAAAATAATTGATTTCTTTTGCGAGCAATCGATATTTTTCTGTAGACAAAAATTTCACTTTTTGCTTATATAAATCGATCACTTCTGCATGATTTAACATATAAAAGATTAGTCTTCTTTCCGCCTCCTGGTACCGATTCATCTTTAAAGACTTTATTGGTTTAGGAGTCGAAACAGTTTCTTCCCTCACCACATCTTTTAAATCGACCAACTGGCTTCGTATAATACTTGCATCTAAAGCAGTTTCTTCACTAATTTTTAAAAGTGTTGTTTCGCGAAGAATCGGATCTGTAATTTGATTCAGTTCTTCAATAACAGAAGAGATATAATTTGCTTTATCTAGGGGAGAAGAAAAATTTTTGTTTTCCTTTAAATATTCTAATTTAAAATCAATTGTATTCATTGGGTGAGCAATTTTATATTCGATTTTCTCTTTTCCATATTTTAAAATATATTCATCTGGATCTAAATCGTCCTCTAAAACGATAATTTTAGGATACACACCCATTTTCATCAAATCACTACTCGTTTTATAGGCGGCATGTCTCCCCGCTTCATCCCCATCAAATAGCAAAATAATCTCTTTGCCCATCTTTTTTAAGAGGATCAATTGTTCTTTCGTCACTGCGGTTCCCATAGAAGCTACCACATTTTCAATGCCTACTGTAAACAGACGAATGACATCCATAAATCCTTCTACTAAGATGACTTGCTCTTTCATACGGGCAATATTCTTTGCTTTATGATAGTGATATAAAAGTTCTCCTTTTTTAAAAAATTCTGTTTCTTTTGTATTTACATATTTAGAAGCATCGTTGGAACGGTAAATACGAGCAGAAAAACCAACTGGTTTCCCCATTAAATCAAATAGTGGAAACATAATTCGATTAAAATAACTATCACGAAGTTCTCCCTCTTTAGAAAGAGCCAGTCCATTTTGAACCATCTCCTCTTTCGTAAATCCTTTTTTAGTAAGTAATCCGGTTAGTAAATGACTATTTTTTAACGATAAACCAATTTCAAACTCTTTTCTTGCTTCTTTTGTAATTTGACGTCTTTCTAAATAATCAATCGCTTCTAACCCCTCTTCTGTATATAAATTATTTGTATATAGCTTACATGCAATTGCATACATTTCATGGTATTGGCTCCTTTTTTGGATTGTCTGCTCACTTCCATTTGCTAAGTGCAAAAGAATACCCGTTTTTGTAGCTACCTTTTGTACGGCTTGTAGAAAAGAAATATTTTCATAATCCCGAATAAACGTAAAGACATTTCCTCCTGCTCCACAAGAGAAGCATTTATAAATCTGTCTTTCTCTATTTACACTCATACTTGGTGAATGATCATCATGAAAAGGACAAACACCAAAGAAATTCTGGCCCCTCCCTGTAAGAGGTAAGTATTCACTGATGACATCCACTATGTCTACACTGGCTCTGATTTCATTCAGTTTTTCAGTAGAAAGGGCATAATTTTCTTTCATAGCCATCAGCCTCCTATAATTAATATACGACAAATCTTTACAATTTCCTTTTTTTTATTCAAAATTATTAAACTTTTTTATGAAATAATATATACCCCTGTATAAAGACAGTTATTCCTAAATTATATTGTTGAAGTATAGGTTGAAAATATTCGGTTTCGTTCCCTTTTTCTAACCTTATAAATTGTACTTTAAATACTCTCTCTTACAAAAAAATACCAAGCATCTTTATTGCTTGGTACCTTTTTATCTATCTTCTATACCCTTACATTGCATCTTCCTCAACAGGGATTTATAAAAAACTACAGATTTTTTTTATGAGATTTCAAAAGAGAAAGAATAAATATTTCAAAAATAGAAAAGGTAATACTTATGTAAATTAAATTCTTATAACTGAAAAAGGCAAGAACTAAATTAAGGAAAAGAAGAAGAAAATAAAGAATACAAATTTTATTTTTCAGTTGAGTCAGTTGTTTTGCTTCTTTTTTTAGAAAAAGGATATGTGCAATATCTCCATCCATCAGTTCAATATCACAATCTTTGTTTGGAGAAAGACTCACTGTTAAATCAGCCACTTTCATAAAATCATTGGATTGATACAGATCATCAATGTATATGATTTGATGATACCTCTTTTCATTTTTTAAAAAAGCAAGCTTATCTTCTAACGTAAGATTGGCATAACTTTCGGTAATAGATAGATGAGAAGCTATTTTCTTTACTTGTTCTTTAGAGGAAGAAGATAAAAGAACTGTTTTTTCGATTCCCTCCTCTTTTAATAGAGGAAACAAAAACTCTAAATCATTTTTTAACTCATCTTTAAAAACAAAAGTTCCTACATATGTTCCATCAATAGCAATCATAGTGGTTGGTTGTAGGAATTCTACTCTAGGATACTTAATGTTTAACTCTTCAAATAAAGTTCCACTCCCATGGACAATTTCCATCCCATCGACGACACCACGTACTCCTTTGCCTTTCATTTCACTCATAAAAGAGATTTCATGTTCTTCTTTATCTTTGTATTTTCCGTGAAAAGCAAGAGCAATAGGATGATGACTTTTTTGTTCTAAAAGAATAGCATATTTAAAAATTTCTTCCTTTGTTTGATAAACAGGAATAATTTTTGTAATCTCCATTTTCCCATAAGTAAGGACCCCTGTTTTTGTTAGGACAATCTCATCACAATTTTGTATTCTTTCAAATATATTTTCTTTATGAAATAGAATTTGTTTTTGTTTCACTTTTTGTAGGCTTATTTGATAAATAGATGTCAAAATTGACTCTAATCTATTTTGTTTTAATAATAAAAGAATTGTAAGTAAAAAGAGGAAAATAATCTTTCTTTCCTTATCAAATAATAGAAAAAGAAAGATACATGATAAAAGGAGAAAGAAAAGAAGAAATCTTTTTTGCTGTATTTTACTACTCTTTAAAAAGGAAGGGGTATATAAATCAAATTCACTTCTCTTTCCCAGCAAATTTATAAATAAGAAATGCATTCCTTGTTCGATAGCTTTATAAATAAAGAACAGTTTGCCTTCCTTTAGAACAAAAAAACAAATAGCCAAAAAGAAGTCGATAAAAGCTGTTCCTTTTATTTTTTTGGTTTGTATACTATGAATAAGAATTTCTATGTCCTCCCCAAGTAAACAAAGGATCGCTACTCCTTCCAAAATCATTTTTATGTTCGACTGAAAAAAACAGGAAACAAAAAAGAAGAGAATAGAAAGTACATAAGACAAATATAATTTTTTCATCATATCACCTATTTCCATTATAGTTTTTTTTTGATTTTGAGTCAACTTGCATCAAATGGAAAGATAGTATTTTTTTCTTAGAGAATATGACCAAAAACTAAAAATTTAGATCGTAACAAGAAGAGTTCTATCAAAAAATTTATGGGTTTTATTCCCATAAATTCTTTTGGTATTTTCCTCTTTCAATTTCCTCATTCATTTTTTGTATGACATATTCTCTATCTTCTTTATATGTTACCCCTATCCATTCTGATTCTGTAGGAATCAATTTAACTTGAATCTCGTTTGTTTGAATTAAATGACAGACAAGTTGTGGAATTAAATATTCACAAGTTTGTCTATTTTCCTTATTCGCTTCTAAAAAAGAAGGAAAGTTTTTTTCAATATATTCAAATATACTTGGTGAAAATCCAAATAAATTTAAAGAAACAGGCTGTGTGTTTGCAATAGAGAAAGGTTTTCTTCCATCTAAGGGAGAAGCAACAATTTTTCCATTCCTTTTTTCAACACTACTTTCTATAAGTTCTTCTAAAAATTCATTTTTACTTTTCAATATAGCTCTTTTTACGCTTCCATTTTTTGTAAGTGTTTTCTCTACCTCATAACCAATAATTGAATACGTATTTTCATTCACAACCTCCTGTAAACAGTTTGCTATATCAAAAAAGGCT
Organism: uncultured Bacilli bacterium; assembly: GCA_951800155.1. GTDB lineage: Bacteria > Bacillota_I > Bacilli_A > RF39 > UBA660 > CATOJL01. The sequence continues at coordinate 9,221 of CATOJL010000030.1, forward strand.
TCCCTTCCATAAAAATCATCCGCATTGATAATTGCGAAATTTTCCTTAATTTTATCCTTAGCTGTTAAAATAGCATGGGCTGTTCCCCAAGGTTTTATACGACCTTCTGGTACAGAATAATTTTCTGGTAAATCATCTAATTCCTGAAAACAATATTCTACTTGAATGAAAGGTTCAATGCGTGTGCCTATCGTTTCTTTAAAAACAGAGTAATTTTCTTTTTTTATTACAAATACAATTTTATTAAATCCTGCTTTTATTGCATCATAAACAGAATAATCTATGATAAATTCATTCGATGGACCCAGAGGTTCTATTTGCTTTAATCCTCCAAACCGGCTTCCCATTCCAGCTGCCATAATAAGCAGTGTCATATCTTTTTTCATATAATTCTCTCTTTCTTTTAGCAAGCACTATCACAGCTTGTATCTACTACCTTCATAAATTTATCAACAAGTATACTCAATAGTTTTGTTTTTTCCTCTTCGGTTAAAGGAGTAAATGGATCAGTTTGTTCTTCCCATGTTCCTGTATGTGTATCTACAATCTCGCCATCTCTCACAAAAAGAACATAGGGAACATAAATACGTTTTAATGTATCATCCTCTAATCCTTCATAAATAGGTAAAATGCTATCTAATTTTTGAAGTAATTTTGTATAACCTTCACTCCCCACTTTTTCTTGTATTACTTTCCCATCCTCAAATGTAAGTATATTTCTTTCTTCTTTTAAATTCTTATAATGAATTTTTCCCATACCTACTTTTTTAGAAGCTTGCGCTAAAAGAGGGACCAACTCCCGACACCAAGGACATTCTGGATATCCAAAATAAATAACTCCTGTTCCGTCCAATACTTTGTCTATTTCTTCATAAGAAGCATAATAAAATGGATTCTTTTCTAAAAGTTCTATAGAACTATATTGTTTCTCTGTTCCTTCTATTATCTTCTCATTGAAAGACTCGTACTCTTCTTTAAATTTTACTGCATCCGTCTTGATTTCTTCTTTCTTATTGACCAATTCATAAATGCCCATCGTTCCAATCGAACAAATGACTAAAATACTCATTAATACACATTTTAATTTATCTAACTGCATGACAACTTTTCAAACCTTTCTATCATTTTATCTCGACCTAGAATCTTCATAATTTCATATAAATCTGGTGTTTGTGCTTTTTTAGTTAAAGCTACTCTTAAAACAGTAGATACATCGGTAATATTTCCTTTAAAAGCTTCTGGATTTTGTTTGTATTCTTTCATATTTGAAGCATATCCAAGCGCATCACATAAAGATTTTATCTTTGTAAACCAAGTATCTTTATCATCATCCATCACAAAATAAGTATTCATATATGTTTCTGTAATCTTTTTTATTTCTTCTTTCTCTGTTATTTTCATAAATTCATACGTTTCTTCTTTTTCAAATAAATCATCATACATATACCAAACATTTGCAAGAATGTCACTATAAGTTGTAATATCTTTTCTAGGTTTTACACTTTCTCTTTCTATATTGATAATAGACAAATAATATTCCTTATCTTTTTCAATTATCTCTTTTAATGCTGGATTATATTTATTCGCCCATGCATAGGATTCTTTAAAAAGGGTTTCCTTCGTCATTTTAGAAATTATATTTTTGGAGATATTATTTAATTTATCTATATCAAATAAAGCCCCTCCTGAAGATGCCATTTTTTTTGACTGAAAAGGAAAATCTAAGTAGGTTTTTTCTGGATTTTCCGTATGCCACTGTTCGTAATTGGAATTAATAATGGTCATTAAATATTCAATCACAGCCTCTTTCGGATAACCTTGTTCTTCATAATAAGCCATCGTAGCTTCTGGATCTTTTCTTTTTGATAATTTTCTTACACTACTTCCCTCTTTTTTTACAAGAAGGGGAGTATGCACATATTTTGGAAGAGGATAGTCAAATGTTTCAAACAATTCCACATGTTTAGGAACACTACTGAGCCACTCCTCTCCACGTATAACATGGGTTGTACGCATTAAAGCATCATCGACTAAATGAGCAAAATGGTAAGTAGGAAGCCCGCCCTCACTTTTCATAATGACGAAATCTTCATCATTTTCAGGTAAATAAAGAAGTCCCCTCACCTCATCCATAAATTTGAATTTTTTTTCAAAATCCCCCATAGACTTAAAGCGAATCACATAAGGTTCCCCATTTTGAATTTTCTGCATTGCTTCTTCAATAGGTAAATTTCTATACCTAGCATATCTTCCATAATAGCCTGTTCTTGCCTTTATTTTTTCTTGTGCACTTCTTAATTC
>CATOJL010000031.1 GCA_951800155.1 uncultured Bacilli bacterium
GAAGTGATTTTACTCGGAATGATTATAGCAATAGTAGGAACAAATGCAGCGAGTAGTAATCCCCCATCAAATGGAGTCAGTTACAATAAAAATAATCAAACAACGGTAGAAGGAGCATTAAATGATTTATATACTAAAGCAAATTATGGGAATGCAAGTGCAGCACAAATATTAAAAGGAAAAACCGCGTTAGTAGGGGGAAAGAAAGTAACAGGAACTTATGAAGTGCCAACTCTTGCAAGTCAAACTCCGGGAAATGCAACTGCTGAAAATATAGATGAAGGTAAAATTGCATGGGTGAATGGAGAAAAAGTAGTTGGGGCAACAAGAAAGTTGGCAGAAAAATTAAAATTAGGTGATTATATAAGCTATACACCTAGTAACACTTCTTATATTGTGTCAAAAAACGATACAAGGTATAGATCAGATGTAATAATCAATCCAAATGAACTGAATTTGTGGAGAGTCATTCGAATAACAAAAGATGGAACTGTAGAAATTGTTTCAGAAGCTGCATCAAGTAGTAGAATTTATTTTAGTCGCGAAGATGAAGATTATACAAGGTGGTATCCAAAATATATTGGAATATTAAATAAAATTGCTGCATCTTATGAAACAGAGGGATATACAGTAGGATCAAGACATGTAGGATATGACGGAAAGGCAGAGGAGAATTTATCAAGTTCTATTAGTACACCAGATGAGGGGTACCAAACTGACATAGATTTACTAAAGGCAATAGATGGACTTGCAGCGAAAGAAATGTGGATAGCCGATGGTTTGTATTCTAATCAAAATAAAACGAATATAAGACTGAGAGAATATCTTTTAGCTTCACGTGGGCAGATTTACACTACCCCTAGCAACACTAAATACGCGACAGTCATGAAAGTTCATGTGAATTCCATAGTAAGCAGTATCTACTCAGATGGTTATATAAGGGACACAATTGAAATTTCAAGCACTAAATATGGTGATGGTGCCCAAAATTTTGGTTATGTCCGCCCAATTGTCTATTTGCATCCAAATGTAAAAATTACAGGAGGAAAAGGTACTAGAGGAAATCCATGGACCTTAGGAATTAAATAAGACATTTTCTTTTCATCTATTTTCTCTTTATGAAAAGTTTTAGATTAAATAGAACTTCTATTAGAAAACTTCAAATAAATAAGAACTCGTTTATCAATAAACTTAATCAGTCTAAATCAAATTTTGATTTAAAATAAAAAAGACAGTGATCCACGTTAGGATTATTGTCTTTTCATTTATTCTGTTCTTTCATTTTTATGTATGCTTTTCACTAAATAAGTGGCTAGTAGAAATACAGTAATGCTAGATGCGTATTGCAGCAATACATATTCAGTCAGTAATGAAATGGCAAATAGAAAAATAGTTATGCCTATCGTACAACCTAAAAGTATTAAAAAACAGTACTTATTCCAATCCATTTTCATAAAAATTCCCCCTTAAATGTTCAATATTTTAACTTTATTTCCAAATTTTGTCAAATTGGGAGAAAAAATAAAACAATTACTCATTTTGTAACTGTTCTATTTTATCATATATCTTTTTTAAACTTTCTTCATATTTCGAAGTTGTCTTTGGTTTATAATACTTTCTTCCCTTTAAGTTTTCAGGCATATACACCTGTTTCACAAATCCATTGGGATAGTCATGAGGGTATAAATAGGTTGTCGTATTCGTCTTAATATGATTTGGAACACTCCCCGTATTTCCTTTCCGAATGTCAGATAGAGCTAGATCAAGAGCGAGATGAGCACTATTTGATTTAGGAGAAAGCGCCATTTCTACAACCATCGTTCCTAGAGGAATCCGAGCCTCAGGAAGTCCTAATCGCTCACAGGCATGGATACAAGCATCTACTTTAGGCCCGATTGATGGGTTAGCAAGTCCAATATCTTCATAAGCAATGACACTCATTCTTCGATAAATACTATCTAAATCTTCCACTTCAATAAGGCGCGCTAAATAGTGAAGCGAAGCATTTACATCACTACCACGAATCGATTTTTGAAAAGCAGACAATACATCATAATGACCATCTTCATCTTTATCATGAAAAAACACAGGTTTGGCGTTGATCGTTTTAATGACATCTTGGGTAATATGAAAATCATTCGTTGCATAATAAGATACTTCTAGTAAATTATAAGCACTACGAAGATCTCCACTTGATAAAGAACTAATCATTTTTATAGCTTCTTCGTCAATTTGAATACCCTTTAAAATTTCAGATTGTATCGCTTTTTGTATAGCGCCTTCTACATCATCACTTGTCAATTCATGCAATTCAAAAATTTGGCACCGGCTACGAATGGCTGGATTAATTTTATGATAAGGGTTTGCTGTCGTCATTCCAATTAGAGTGAGTAAGCCATTTTCTAAATAGGGAAGGAGTAAATCTTGTTTATCCTTATTGAGTCTATGAATTTCATCCATAATGACAACCATCCCATGGTTCATTTTGGCTTCTTCTACTACAATATCAAAATCCTTTTTAGAGTGAATGACTGCATTCAACATACGATACTTCAGTTTTAATTCCTTTACAAGTGCAGTCGCAATCGTCGTTTTTCCAATTCCCGGTTTTCCATATAAAATCATAGAAAAAAGACGTTTATTTTTAACTAAGTTATAAAGAACTTTTCCTTCACCAAGTAAATGTTTTTGTCCAATAATTTCCTCTATACAGGTGGGTCTTAATTTTATAGCTAGTGGCTCATTCATACAATCACTTCCTATATTATTTTAACATGTTTTCCTAAATTATAATATCTTTTCTGTATTTTATTTGACAAAAGTAAGAGAAATATTTATAATAGCAGAACGAGGCGATTCATATGAATAAAAGTACTTTTCTAGCTTTTTTGGAAGAGCCAGTTCTTCCCCGAAAACGTTTAGAAATTCCTCCTGCTATAAATTTTGGACTTGAGATAGAAATAGAAGGTGTTGACTTTGATACTGTAAAAAGATTGATTCGAAATACAACAAAAAATACATGGCATGTAGAAGGAGAAATCTCTTTAAGTGAGAAGGGCGCCGAAGTTGTTTCTCCTGTTTTGCAAAATAGGGAAGCAACATGGGAACTGGTGAAGAAAGTAAGTAAAACACTCCATTTTTTGAAACCGATCTTTGAGGATTGCAGTTTTCAAGTAAATTATGATATGGACATTTTAAAAGATGAAAAAAGCATTTTAAATTTTGTTAAGTTATTCATGGCATATGAAGATGTTCTTTATTTCTTTTCTAGAGGAAAAGATGAGAATATAAGGAAAAGTGCAGGATTATATGCTGGACCTATTGCAAAAAAAGTGTATCAAAATGGAAATATAGAAAGGGATCTTTCGCTTTCCGATTTTGCATTTTTAAAACAGAATAAATTTTTTGCCTTATCTTTAAAAGAAAAAGAAATCATTGAATTTAGAACACCTAACGGAACAGATGATTTTGTTTTATGGCAAAACTATATTATGACATTTTATTCCATGCTTGCTTATGCGAATCATGCTACCTATGATATCCAAAAAATAAATCAGTATTTAAAAACACCTTTTTCTTTCTATGCAAACTTAGAAATAGAATCCTTGTTTGCCAAGATTATCGAATTTGCAGCAATGATTTTTCCATCCGAATTGGATCAACTTTATTTTTTGAGGCAATGTACTTTAGGGAATAGAGAAGAGATAAAAACATACTTAAAGAAAGTATCGTAAAGCGTATTTTCTTGGAATAAGGAAAAAATAAGGGTATTAAAATGTTTATAAAGAAGTGATTCTTTTCTTTTTTTGGCATAAAATAAAGTAATCCTTAATTTGACAAAGGGGTATAATTTTGATAAAATCATTTCAGTGATTGGCGCATTATTCTAGTCACAAAGTTTATTATGAAGACAGGCCTAAAAATCTGTTAAAGAGCATACCTGTGAAACTTTTTGTGCTTGCTTTATACGCCCAGTGTAGGGTGAGTGCTGGAAGGAGAGAATATTGGGAAACTTATAATGGCATATAGGGGAACCCAGTATTCGTGGAGACCCATACTTGTTATTAGCCTATACATGATTTCATTGACGGACTAGTGACGACTTGGGATTAAACCTACTATGTGGTTAGCGCTACGAGTAGTGTAGCTTGTCTTGCGTGAATGTCTTGGGATAATTGATCTAAGTAAAAAGAATCGGCCAATTGTTTTTACCTATTGCAATTTGAAATCACATTTGCAAAAAAGAATTAATAATGAATGGCGTGTTTGAGGAAATCTCCTAGAGTGTAAATAAAATGGGATTGCGGTGTATACTAAGTGGCGATCAAGTTATATATACGGCGACGGTATATTGGAATCTTTAAAGGGGAACCGCACTTGTGGTAACGCAGTGTAGATTCTAGAGAAATTCTACTTGACCTAAGGTACAAAGTTTACTGTTTTATAGCCATACACAAATGATTGGGGAATAATCCCTTTTTTTGTTTTATGAGGTGAATTTATGAGAAAATTAGAAAAATTTCGTTTAAAAGAAGAACTTAAAAATCTTAAAACAATCACACAGAGAAAAGAGAGAAAAAATAAAAAAATTGTTGATTTGAAGTGGATTTTAAAGATTACCATATTGGCATTCACCTTATCAGTTTTCTTTACTTTCTTGTGTGAAATGGCATTACCTAAAGTAGATATTTTGATTGAAATTCTACTGATTATCTTATTTATTTTATTAGGTGTTTTGTTTGATATGGTAGGTGTTGCTGTGACAAGTGCAGATATAGAACCTTTTAATTCAATGAGTTCTAGAAAAGTAAAAGGAGCAAAGACAGCGGTAAAATTAATTCAAAGGGCAGATAAAGTATCTTCCTTTTGTAATGATGTGATTGGAGATATTTGTGGGATTGTATCTGGGTCTGCTGGAACGATTGTATCTGTAAGTTTATCCAATACTTTATCTCTTTCTCCACTACTCACTACATTAATTACGACAGCTTGCATTGCTTCCCTTACGATTGGAGGAAAAGCGTTAGGAAAAAGCTATGCTGTAAACAAGAATAATATTATTTTATATAAGTTTGCTAAACTTTTATCTCCTTTTAATAAAGAATAACTTCCGACTTGCTAAAAAGAGGAGAATTTGATATGATAATAGCAGAATAGAGAGGGTGTTATCATGAATGATGAAATGGAGAAGAATAAATCAGTAGAAGATGTACCTGAGGAACTATATGCACCCTTAGGAGCTGTTTCTTTTAAAAAACCGAAAAAAGAGATTATACCTGAATATGTATCTTATAAAGATGTGGATTTAGCGTATTCGAAGAAACCATTTAATGCAAAACGATTTTTCCGGATTCTTTCCATTCTTCTTGTACTTATTTTGTTTACGGTAGCAGGGGTACTTTATGTAAAAAATAAAAAGAATGTTTATCGAAACTGGTTAAATGGGGAAACAAGAAATATTACTACTATGGTAAATGCATTCATGGAGAATAAGCTGATTCATTTAAGCAATAGTACACCCTTTTTAACTTCAGCACTCCTCAATTTTGAAGCCAGTTATGATACAACTTTAGTCCGTAAAGAAGAAAAAGATTTTCTAGATATGATGAATCATATTCATATGTCTTATGCATTAGGCATGGATGTGAAGAAAAAAGAGCTGACACATACTTTAAAATCAACTTATAACAATGAAAATTTAGTCACTATCTATGGAAATGGGAATCAAGATGCATTGAGTCTTTTGGTGCGAGGAGTTACAGGAAAATATATAGAAATTCCCAATCACGCTTCCTTTTTATTTAATGAAAAAGATAAGGTTCGAGAAAAAGATATCGAAACCTTGAGAAAATATCTGGTCCGCTTTCTTTTGAAAGAAGTAGAAGAAGAAGATTTCGAGGAAACCGAAAAAGTGATTTCTATTGATGGAAAAGAAGAAAAAGTTAGGGACATATATCTTCATCTTCCACAAAAGAAAGTAAAAGATCTTCTTACAAAAGCAATGGATACATTTGGAAAAAACAAAGTATTTAAAGAAAAAATAGCTTCCTATTTTCATGTAGGAGAAGAGGAATTAGAAGCCTATTTACAAAGAATAAAAGAAATAACGATTCAAGATATCAAAATACATGTATATGCTAAAAAAATTGTAAATCAAGTTGTTGGCTATGAGATGACTTTACAAAAAGGGGCAACTTATGTATTTCAAAAAATGGGACAAACTAAATACAAATTGACAAAAAATGGACAGATTCTTTTCGATTTAGAGAAAAAAGAAAATACTTATAAAGGAAAAATTATAGATGATTTGGTAGAAATTAAAAAGAAGGATGCAAATACTTATGCATATTCCATCCAAAGAAAAGAGGACTTCTATCAAGGAACGATTCACATAAAAGATACAGAACTTAAATTGTCCAAACAAGGAAATATAGACCTTACCATTCAGCATTTTAATCATGCAAAAGAGGAGATCTCTCATTTAAAGGGTTCCTTTACTTATAATACAAAAACGATTAATGCATTATCTACATATGATGATACACAGAAGATGCCTTACAAGGATTTGTCAAAAGAAGATCGAGAGGAAATTAAACGAAGATTAAAGGAAACAAGTACAGTAAAGCAGGTTCTAGACCAGTTAAGAAAATATATAAAATAAGGATGACATAAAGGTGCATTCTTTTTAGTAGGAGAGGTTTTAAATGGTATATATATATTATGGATTAAATACATTTTTAATAGATAAACAGATAGCAGAATTGAAAAAGAAAGTGGATAGCCTTTCCTATGAAAAGTATGATTTAGAAAATAGTAATCTTACAGATATTTTAATGCATGCCGATGAAGTTTCTTTGTTTTCAAATATACGAATGTTGGTTGTAGAAAATGCTTATATTTTTACATCTACTACAAATAAAAAGCTACCTGAACAAAATATAGATGCTTTAGAGGCTTACTTCAAAAATCCAAATTTGAATACAATTTTGGTATTTAAGGTGGAGAAGGAGAAAGTAGATGAAAGAAAAAAAATAGTGAAACTTGCTAAAGAAAAGGGGTATTTGCAGGAATGCAAGCAAGTTGATAATCCTTTAAAAATTGTAGAAGAACTTTTCTTAGATTATAAAATTTCGAAGGAAGATGCACAATTTTTATTAAAAAGAGTGGGAGATAATTTATCCATTTTAGAACAAGAAATTGAGAAAATCAAATTATACAAGAACGAGGATAAGCGTATTTCAAAGGAGGATATTCTTCTTTTAACAAGTCAAAATATTGATACAGATCTTTTTAATCTAATGGATGCTATCGTGTTAAAGAATAAAGAAGCAGCCCTTGAAAGTTATCATGAAATGATTAAATTAGGAGAAGAACCTATTATGATTCTCGTTTTACTTGCGAATCAATTTCGAATGATTTATCAGGTAAAGAAACTATACCAAATGGGTTATAGTGAAAAGGATATATCTAGTGAATTAAAAGTACATTGGTATCCTGTTCGAAAAACGATGGGAAGAATGCGAGATTATGAGGAAGAAAATTGAATTTCTTATCTTAGACAGTTAGCCGATTTAGATATTGCAATAAAAAAAGGGGAAGTGGATAAGAATATTTGTTTAGAGATGTTTATTTTGAGCATTTAAAAAAGTTCCTATGTGGAGCTTTTTATATGTCTAAATTAATATCAAAATCATTAAACTCTGTTGAAGAAACATCTCTTACTACATCATTTTCAATACGAAGAGGTGTTTTAGCATTAAAGGAAGAAGAAGGAGTTTGTTGTTGATTTATAGAATGAAAGAGGTCTTGGTTTTTGCTTTCTCTATTCGCCATTGTAGGAGCTTTAGAAGGTTTTGCATCTTCTAGAGAAAAGCTCTCCTCTTTATTTGTTTCATCGTTTTCTAACTCGATCAATTTTAATACTTCTTCCATTGTCGTTTCTCCTGCTAGTACTTTGTTAATACCATCTTGTAATAAAGTGGTAACATCTGCTGTATATACTAATTTACGTAATTCATCTTTCCTTACATTATTACTAATCGCATCTTTTACTTCTTGATTTACTAAAAGAACTTCATGGATAGCAATACGTCCACGATATCCATTTGTACATTCTGGACAGCCAACATTTGTATAAATCTCATTGATTTGTTTATGTGTTACTTCATAAAGTAATTCTTTTTCATAATCGTTTGTTGGCCTTAATTTACGGCATTTTTTACAAAGTCTTCGAGCTAACTTTTGTGAAATAACACCTGTCAAGGCAGAAGAAAGGAGATAACGTTCTACATCCATGTCAAGTAGACGCTCAATCGTATTTAAGGATGAGTTTGTATGGACAGTGGAAAGAACGATATGTCCTGTAATGGAAGCACGAACAGCAATTTTAGCTGTTTCTGAGTCACGAATCTCACCAATCATAATAACGTTAGGGTCTTGACGTAAAATAGAACGAAGAACTGATGCAAAGGTTAGACCTATTTCACTATTGGTCTGTACCTGATTAATTCCTTCAATATTCATCTCAATTGGGTCTTCAACTGTAATAATATTAGTTTCTTCTCGATTTAATCTTTGCAAAATAGAGTAAACGGTTGTTGATTTACCACTACCAGTTGCTCCAGTAACTAAAATAATTCCATTAGGGACAGAAATCATTTTTAATACTTTTTCATAATTGCTCTTTGAGAAGCCTAGGGCTTCTAGGCCTGCCTGACTCATGGAATAGTCCAAAATACGGACAACGATCTTTTCTCCTAAATTGGTAGGAAGAGCCGAAACACGAAGATCCAAATCAATTCCACCAAGAGTCGCTTTAATCGCACCATCTTGTGGAAGACGGGACTCTGTAATATTCATACCAGATATAATCTTGATACGTGTAACTAAATTTTTCTTAATATCATTGGGAATTTCTACATAATCCATCAAATCGCCATCGACCCGAATACGGACTTTCATTTTATCTTCTTGTGGGTCGAAGTGAATGTCAGAAGCTCCTCTTTTTGCTGCGTCAACTAACATATCATTTACAGCTTCTACAACTGGCAATTTTTCAAAATCTATAATTTTTAACACACCCTGTCAACTCCTTTTTTTATTCTTTTTTTTATTTAGGACTAGCATTTATCCTAGAAATATTATATAATAGATGGGAGGAAAATACAATAAAAAGGAGTTAAATTTATGAAAAAAAATAATAGGGGTTTTACATTAGTGGAAACCTTAGTAGTTTCTGCTTTCATTATTGGCGTTTTAGTCTTTCTATTTGCAGAGTTTACACAACTGAAAAAAAGTTATGATGTATCCTTTGAATTTAATACCATTCCCGCTTTATATAAGGCAAAGAATATTGATCGTTATCTTCTGTCTACTGGAAATGAATTAGTCATAAATGCTCTTGAAAATAGTGGGGAAGGTTTTATTGACATCACCACTTGTCCTAGTGAATATGTAATGAAGGCAGATTACTGTAAAACTTTATTTAGTGATTTAAAAGTTTCAACGGTATTTGCTGTAAGAGAGTCTTCTTTAAAGACGACCTTTGAAGATGAGTTAAAAGAAAATAAAACAGGAATTTATCATGAAAAACTATATCAGTTTGTAAAAAATATGAGTATTAATAATGAAAACTATGAGGGGTACCGCTTAGTCGTTGAGTTTGAGGGCGACCAATTTGGAACCATAAAATTGAGTGATTAGGAGGACTATATGAAAAGTAAGGAAAAGGGATTTACACTTATTGAGATTATTGTGACATTTTGTTTGATTTCAACGATATCATTTTTACTATTTCAAATTATTTTAAGTTTAAAAAATCTATATACTTCTTCTGATTATAAGACGGTTTTGTTAATTGATCAAGGAAACTTGACAAGAAGAATGAATGATGATTTCTTTGGCTTAAATATAAAGGAAATAAAAACATGTGAAAGTGTAGTAGATCGAGCCTTGTGTTTGGATTTTGTTTTGACAGATCCAAGCAATCGAAATGTAGCAGGTGAGATGGAGAGTGTAACCAAACGATTAGAGATTATAAGACCAAAAGAGAATACAGATGGAAAAATTATTTATGATGGGTATGCGATGACTTTTGCAAAAGGAAGTACCTTAGGTGATGTGAAAGCAACACTTTCCTACATCCCAGATGATACAGTAAGGTATAATTCCTTTTTAACCATCGATGCCCCACTTACAAATAAGCTTTCTAAGGGAGAATTTGGCCTTCACTTTACAACCCAATTTTATACAGAATTGGATGCGAATGGGGAACTTCCTAGCACAACAGCTACAAAGTATAGTCAATTAAAAGAAGTTGCTTGGGGACTTACAGATGTTCATGCAATTACGTTAACGACGTTTACTGTGAATGATATGATACGTAGGGTTTTAGCTACGGAAGATGGAAAATTTACAAAGGATGGCCTTTATGATGTTTCCTTAGAATCATGGAACGAAACTGATAAGGATTTTCCTAAATATGTCTATAAGGGAACAAATCCAAACAATTATATTGTGATGGATTCGAAATGTTATCGTGTGATGCAAATTACGAGAGAAAATGGACTAAAAGTAATTTATGATGGTACATATACAAATCATACATGTAAAGCGGATACAGCCACACCTTTCTCTTCCGTTTATGGAACAAATAACAATTGGTTAACTGCTCAAATTCGAAATACAACTTTAAATAATTTTGCTTTAAATAAAAATATAGGTACAAATAGTAATTTCTTTTATGGAGCGGTACAACTATCAAATACTTCCACAGAGGATACTTATAACAATTTGATAAATATGGTTGTCCATCAAAAAGGAAATTCTGCCATTTCAGCCGTTGCAAGTGGGTATTATGGGGATCATGCAAAAACGATAGGTATTCCAACAGTAGCTGATTATATTTTCTCATCAAGGGAGGAAACCTGTAAAGGATTGCTTTCTGCTCATGCAGGTGCTTGTAATACGACCAACTATTTAGCAAAAAATTATAATTATTGGTTACTAAATGCAGATGGTAGTAATACAACGAACACATGGAGCATCATGGGAGGAAAATTAACATCAAGTGCGGTAGGAACCTCTTTAGGTGTTCGACCTGTTCTCTATTTAAAAGCATCCACAACATTTTCCCTACCAGAAGGAGGAACGGGTGCCAAAGGTTCTAGTACAAATCCTTACATTGTAAATTCATAAAGGAGTACAAATAGACAACCTGAGATACCAGCATGAAGAATACGAGCAATCAAAAAGGGAATTGTATTTATGTCAGTATCAGAAAGAATACTGACTATTTGTATATATATACTTATCCCC
>CATOJL010000032.1 GCA_951800155.1 uncultured Bacilli bacterium
ATAACTCAGGTCTCCATACCAAAAATATAAAAACATATGGATACCTTATGAAAAAAATGCAATAGAGTCTTTCTTAAATTAAATTTATATTTTTATTTAAAAAGTATGAAAAAATTGGTGATATATCAAAATAAATATTTAAAGTGTAATATTATTCTTACTATATTGTATAAGACATTATTTTCATTGTCAATAAAAATGTTTGTTAAAAAGAAAATAGTTTGCTTTAAAAATAGTATATTGTATTGTTTTTCATTTTTTTATGTATATTAATAAGATAGCGTAATTATTATACGTTTACTTCTTTAAGATTCGTTTGATGTCCTTTTTTAAAATTAATATGATATGGTTCTGACATTTCATAAACACCCCATTTCGTATAAAGAAGTTGTGTATTCTCAGTTTGTTTTGTTGCTGAAACAGATTTGTTTTCTACGAATTGCTCAGCTAAATTTTGATTAGACATAGGTATATTTACTTCTTGACTACGCATTTTTTGAGAAACACGATACTGTTCAGCATCAGGAATATCAGTAAATTCTACAGTTTTATCAAAATTCTTTTTAACAACATCTTTTATTTCATCTAAAGTAACATAGAAAAACTCACGACGTTTATTAACCATATTCAACTTTCTATCTTCAAAAGCTTTATGTAATGCTGCTTCCAAAGCTGGTGCATCATCTGAAAATATCATAGCATGAACATCAAAATTAAATGGAACAGAAGCATCACCAAGTTCATCAATTCGGTCTTGAGGATTAAGACGTCGTGTCATGCCTATTTTATAAATATTTTCTCCAAAAGCACCAATGTTAGAAATGATGTATACATAACCAGCTTTCATATTTGCTTGGCGATAATCAATGTCAGATAATGCTTTATCAACATCTAAAAGGTGATTTTCTATCTGATTTTTTTTCTCCAGTAAATCTGAATTATCAGGGTGCAGTTCAAGTTGAGATTTTATTTTTTCAAAAGCAGTTTGATAATGTGTTTGTTCTTTTTCAATCTTTTTGCGTTGTTCTTCTAATTCTTTTTGTAACTTTGCCTGTTCGCGCTGTTCAGCTCTAGCAGCTTTTTGTTCTTCTTTTTCTTTTTGTTTTTTTAATTGATATTCAAAGGCAAGACGCAATTCTTTCTTTTTGGCATTTAGGTATTGTTGTGTAATGGAAATATTCATAATGGTACCCAATTTAGATATAGCTTCTGCTGATTTGTTGATTTTATTTAAAGAAGCATCAAAATTAGTATAACGAACCTTAGAAATTAATTCATCACATTCAACATTAAATGCACGAAGTAAAAGTTTTTGAGTATCCGTTACCATTTTCTTGCCTTTTGCTTTATTTCCATTTACTTCCCATTGAGTATCACCAGTAACAGCTTCTTTATTTTTAATGAGTTCTTTTTGAGTAGCTCTAATTGAAGTAAGTGCTTCTTTATAATCTAGGGCAGAAGCAAAGTCATATTGAGGCTTATATAGACCAAATTCTTGAACAAGAATTTCCTCGTCAAGATATAAAATTTGTTTATTTTTTTGCTGAATTAGAGATTCTAAGTTGCGGATTTCATTTGTTCTTGCAGTAAATGTAGATTTTAAATCATTTAATTTTTGTTGTTCAATAGCTTGTTCATTTTGCAATCGTTCAATTTCTGTTTTTATTTTTAAGGCATCTTGCATTTCAGGTGTGATAAATGCCTGTAAATGTTCATATTCTTGCCTTAGTTTTTCTAATTCAGCTTTGTACTGGTTGCCTTTAAAATTATCTAAGAAACTCATGTGTGTTTATCTCCTTGAAGATTTTTTTATTAGGGGTAGTAACTTTTTATCTAGTCAATTTTTTCAATATCGCCATTATCTATATATACAAAGTATTGTTGTAAAAGAGTACCTGTGAAAAGACGGTTTGCATCGTGTTCTTCGCCTTTTACATAATCATAAATATCTACATAAATAATATTCCCATATTTTTTAATGCTGGTTGTAGTATTTCTTGTGAAGTTGACAATAGCATGAACTTGTGATTTATTGTGTAGATAACGCTTTACATAATCTAATGCGTAATATTCTATATCTATGTTTTCAGCAATTGTTGAGATTCTCCAATTTCCTGTTACGTCATTCTGAACCTTGCTTACAGAAAAGCTTATGCCAGACACACTTTTATCACTAATACCTACAATGTTTTCTCCAGTACGATGTTCAACAATAGGAGCAGGTGCATTAGTGGTTTTTTGAGCAATGGCAGCAGTAGATGCACTAGTTGTTTTTTGCTGTTGTGTTAAAGGTTCAGTTCTTGATTGCTTTTGTGTTATTTCAATAGTAGTTGAACTTATATTAGTTTCTTTGGGGGTTAATAAATCACAAAAAGCAAGTATTAATATTACACATACTGGAATGAAAAATAATGTTAATAAAATTTTTAATGTTATAGAAGATGAAATTAAATTGAATGATTCCTTTTGTTTATTTAAGTTTTCTTCAGGTAACACAATAGTACCACCTTGCAGGTTAATAATTTCTTCATATCCAATTCTTCCATACTTTAAAATATCAGAAGCAACTTTAATAGCTATTGGTGTGTACTCGTTAGAATTAATTATATTTTCCAGTTCAGAGTCTGTTTTTGACTGATATAATTCATATAATTGCTTGTATTCTTCCATATTTTCTCTCCAGTTATTATTATTGTGGTAAAAAAGTAAAAGTTAAAAAATACAAAATATTAAGTGCTTACTTCTTTGACAAATAATTTGTTTGTATTGTTATATTTTTCTTTTTCTATTTGTTTACTATCACGTAGAAAATTTTTGAGTTGTTCTCTTTCTTCTCCTTCATAACCCATTGCTTTATAAACATTACGTTGAAGACAACCAGGATTTTGAGATATGTAGGATAAAGTTTCAGTAGCAACTTTCTTATATAGTTCAAATTCAATTAATTGTGCCGAGCCATCTTCAGGATAATAGGCTTTTGCTTTAATACAAGTTTTAATTGTACTCTCAGCTTTTTCCCATTTACCAAGTTGCATATATAAATCAGGAAGTAAATCACGACAAGCTAATTCTGCTGGAGCAGAAAATTGAGCAGAAATATAAGGTTCCATAAATTCATAAAGTTTTTTAATTTGACTTTCACATAAACGTATAAGTTTAGTTATATCTTTCTCTTTACATATTTGTTGTTGTTTTTTATAGAACATAGAAGTGCATTCTGCTGGTAAAATAAAATCATTTTTATTGCTAATTATGGAATTAGATGGCAAATCATTTTCAAAATAATACATGTAAACACAAGCACAGCTTGGACATAAAGGAAGTTGAGGAGCTTCTGTGCTAAGAAATATTTTACCTTCAAATTGCGCACACATAGGGCATACATCATCATCACCAGATGTAGATAACTGGACATATTCAATTTTTAAATCGTAGTCATTGGCTTGATTTTGAGTTTGTATGCTTGGTAAAACAGAATTTTGTACTGTGGTTACAACATTATTCTTAGAGGAAGTAGGTTGTGACAACTGGTTGATATTTTGTTCAAAGCTCTCTTTGTTTTTTGAGTTCGTCATTACCTTATATGTTATATATCCAATTGTACAAATTATAATAATTCCAATTAAAATAGGTATAAAATTTTGCAATAGTGCATAAAAAGCACATAATAATAAAATGCCAAATATAATTGAAATTGGTGAAGATTCTTTATTTGACCTTTTCATTGTGTATATCCACCTTATTGATTTTTTTAGTATGATTTGAAAAGAATTTTTTTAGTTTTAATAAATTGTCTGCTGCAATAGGTTTATCATTATTATTCTGTAAAACATTGTAACATATTATTGTAAACTATTAAAGTAAAAAAATAAAATAAATACAAAAATAGTAATAGTAAAGTTGATACAAAACAATAAAAATATAATACTTTTTTATAATAATATAATTTTGCAAGGTAGATAGAGGGTGTTTAATCAGAATTTATACAATGAGAAATTCAGAATTAGAAAAAATATTTTAATATTCTAAAATCATTTTATATTATAAGTATATTAAAGCTGATGATTGATGAAGAAATTTAACATTTTTTAATAATAGTAAATGTTTAAAATTTACAATAAGAATACAATACATTCCCATACTAATATAGAACAATGTAAGTGTGTAGTCTTTTTCTTTTTACGTATTCATTGTAAAATTGTGTAAAATACAAAGGGAGGAATAAGATGAGCGAAGTAAATAACTATAAGGAAGAAATTATTGAAATGGTAGAGAAAATTGAAAATCTTGAATATCTGATTAAGATTTTCTCATTTATTAAAGTATTTTTAGAATAATAACGAAAGAGGGCAGTTATTTTTGCCCTCTTTCGTTTTGTTTCTTAATCATTCCATTCATTAACTCTTTTAGAGCTGTTCGACTTGTTTCATCAAGTTCCATATACACCTCTATAATATCTTTTATAAAATCGTCATCCCCTTTTGAAATCTGTCCTAAACAAGTTTCTAGTTTTCTGGTAGTTTCTTTATACATTGGTAGCGTTCCATTCCGAAGCCACTCTTCACAAATATTAAACTCTCGGCAAATCGAAATTATCACAGAATCACTTACACCTATTCTCCCCATTTCATAAGAAGCAACCGTGTTTTGCTTTATTCCAAGTTTTTCTGCAAATTCTTTTTGCGTCAATTTATTTTCTTTGCGAACCTGCTTTATTCTATCTTTCAATCAACGTTCACCGCCTTTCTGCAAACAATGATATCATAAAAAAATCATTCAGTCAATGTTTTATGCTTGACTTTGTTATCATTGAGCGATATAATTAAATCATTAAATCAATAAAAAAGGGGGCGATAACATGGCAGATTTATTAGAAATGACAATTTCAAAAAATGAGCAGGAAGAAATTAGGGAGTTTGTGGCAACACTTCTTTTGCTTCCAAAGGAAGACAGAGCAGTGCTTTTGTCAAATGCAAATGCTTTTAAGGTTCGTAGGGATATTGAAAAAGCGAGAAGAAAATAAAATTGCAGGAGGTAAGAATAACAGAAAAAGGAAGAGGAGAATTTGATATATGAAACAATCTTATAAAAAAATACAGCAAGAAAAGCGAAAAAAGAAATCAATTGCTTTCAATAGGAAGCAGATGATTTATAAAAGAACTTTTATAAAAGCCGCAGAAGATATGAAATCTCAATATTATGCACATCAAAATAAAAGCCAACAGCAATTAGATATACAAGATGAGATTGATAAAACAATCAAATTTGTATGTGGTAGTGTGAGAGATGAAAGTGTTTATTCTGAACAACGTGCTGAAATTATTAAGGCTCTTGCTGAATTGGTGTCAGCAAGAACATTAATAGAACAGACAAAATTCAGCTTAAATCAGCCTATTTTAAAAGATTTTCTAAAAGCAATAGAAGATATTAAATCTCAATATGATGTACAACAGCATATTGAAGTAGCGGAAAATACAAAGTCTATATTGAAAGAAACAGGACTTAAACTTAAAGAAGTTCAAATCCTGCCAGACACTTTGCTTTATGTCAGTTTGTATCATTTAGCACTTGCAGTTGATAACATAGGAAAACATGAATTGAGTAAAGATATATGTCATGCTTTGTTAAATGAGTTGGAAAAGCAAGAGTTGATTTCTAAAAGAGCTTTTATAAAAGCAACAGAAGATATTAAATCTCAATATCATGTTTAGCAAGTTCTTTTTTAAGTTCTTTATGATAAGTTGTAAGAAGTATGTTTATATAATTTATTAACATTGCATCTTGACCTTCAAATCCATTTGCATGATTATCAAATTTTCCACTAGCAACTTCTTTAAGGGACTTATCAAGAGAATCTGTAATTATTTTGTTAATATCCATAATAAAATTTTCCTTTCTATGTACTCGGTGCGGCAACACCTGTAAATGTATTATAGGAGAAAAGACAAATCTAGGCAATACAAGAAAGTTTGAAAAAAGTGAAAAAGAATGTGGTTATTAAGAAAGGAAGTGATAATGATGAAATCTCCAAAAGGGACATCTTTTCCATCAGTACATATCGAAAACAAAGGGGTTGTTACAAGTGTATATGTTGATGGAAAGGAAATAAATGGTATCAAAAGCATTGAGTTCTTACACAGCAAGAGCGTAAATAGTCGTCCAGTTCTAAAAATTGAACTTTTAGCTGAGCGCATAAGTATAGATACAGCTCAAGTTTTTGAATTACCAGAAATCTATCATCCGTTTTATGTATCAACGGATAAACTGGTTCAAGCAGGTGTTATAACAAACGACCAAGTAAATGAATTGCTAGAAAAAGGATTGTTATAAATCATCTGGCGCAGACTTATAAATTGGACAGTGAGGCATAGAACAACCAGTATGTATAGAATGTTCACATTTGAATGTATCTTTAATAAAGCTTTGATTTTGAAGAGTTGAAGCATTAAGATAAGTAATTTTAATGCTGTACTCTTCTTCCAAAGTAGGACAGTATCCAGTAACGAATTTATCCATATATGACCTCCTTCTTATTTGTTTATGTCTGGATTATCAGTATGTCCCATTAAATAGTCTATGGAACAATCAAGATAATCAGCAATTTTAGCAAGATTATCTGCTTTTGGCATTGAAATTGCTTGCAAGACATTGTAACACATTATTGCAACTTGTTAAAGTAAAAAATTTGAAAGGAGCAAAAAATGAAGAAAAAATTATCATTATGGGGACAGCAGTGTAAAGTTCAAATGCTTATATTAGGTAAAACTTTAGAAGATTTAAGCACAGCAACACAGCTTTCACGTTGTTATATATCAGCTATTATTAATGGTCGAATGATAGCGCCAGAACAAACTATCCAAAAAATTAGCAATGAGCTTGATGTTGATATGAACCTATACAAACAAGTTCTTTAATTTTATCTTTATTTTATTGAGGTAAAAAAGAAAATGGCATATTACAGCATTTGTCCTAAATGTCAAGCACACTTAGACCCTAATGAGCCATGTGATTGTGAAAATGAAGATAATAGCAAACAAGCTATTTTTTCTAAGTTCATAAGTATCAATGCAAAGACAGGACAGTTATTTTTTCAATATGATAATGAAGCAGAAGTTAGTAAAAAGGTGGAGAGGAGGTAAAAGTAACAATGAATAATTTAATAACTTTTGAAGGGCATGAGGTTGAAGTGGTTGAATTTGAAGGGCAGATTCTATTCAATCCATATCACGTTGGAAATTGCCTTGATATTAGTGAAAATGGCATAAAATCTGCTGTTTCAAAAATGAATGATAAGCAAGTTGTAAAACTAACAAATTCTAAAGTTGCTAATTACAACTTTAGAAAACTACATAATACAGGAGAAAATTTCCTTACAGAAAGCGGAGTTTATAAACTGGTATTCAAAAGCCACAAGCCAAATGCAGAGGAGTTTACAGACTGGATAGCAGATGAAGTATTGCCACAGATTAGAGAAACAGGTATATATTCATCTACTAAAAGTACAATAGAGCAAGGCATAAATATTGTTAAGTTTATTGCTGATGACTTAAACGTGAATACTGCAAGCAGATTGTTGATGTATGAGAATTATTGTAAAGATGTAGGCGTGCCAACAGGCTTTTTGCCAAAGTATGAACATAACAATAGCAGGCAGATGAAAGCACTTTCTACTCTATTAAAAGAAAATAGTTGCAGTTTGTCAGCAGCCAAGTTCAATCAGAAATTAATTGATAGTGGATATCTTGAAGAAAGAGAAAGACCATCAAGCAAAGGCAGTACAAAAAGGTTTAAGGCACTAACAGAGAGTGGATTGCAATATGGAGAAAATGCAGTTAATCCCCATAATCAGAAAGAAGTGCAGCCATTATATTATTCAGATGTATTTATGAAACTTTATAATCAGATAATTTAAAGATGAAAGAAGGCAATATGCGAAAGAATTTAAAAGAAGCCCGCCAAAAGGCAGGCATGACATTTATTGGGCTTGTATTTTTGCAATAAGGGCTTCTTGAAGTACTTGGGAGAAGTTTAGGTCCATATTTATAGCAGCTTCGTTGAGCCATTCGGGGATACTTAAAGTTTTCTTTACAGCACGAGAATTTGTACGTTTTTTATAGGCAAGCATATCAAATTCAATAACTACAAGAAAAGAATCAGGTTCAGGTGAGATTGTTGTCGGGTCAGAACTGCTTGGTATGGATTGTTGTTCTTTTTCACGACAAGTTAATGCTAAACCAAGTGCTTCTACAGCCATTTCATAGGCTTGTGCCATATCATCGCCTTGGGTAAGACATTCTGGAATATCAGGGAAAGAAACCCAGAAACCTCCTTCTTCTGCTTTGTGGAATAATGCAGGATAAAATAATTTGTTCATACTAACGCCTCCAGTTTTTAGGGGGCAGGACTATTTAAGCCCCGCCTGTTTTAATATAGCTTGCTCAAGACCTTTTTTAAGTTCTTTGCTGTGATAAGGAACTTCGGTTTGATGTTTAGTGGTATCATTTCTCATTTTTACATGGGAACCATTTTGTCCAACCACTTCAAAACCATTTTTTTTGAGATGTCTTATCATCTCCTTTGGTGTCATTGGCATTTTTTGTATCTCCTTTCCTTATCATGGTTATATTATAATACGTAATATTACGTATGTCAATAGAAAAATACGTAATATTACATAAAAATATTTTTATAATCTTATAAAAAATGAAGTGAACTATATTTGTAAGAAAAGAAGAGTATAAAGGAGTTGTTATGCGAAAGAATTTAAAAGAAGCCCGCCAAAAGGCGGGCATGACGCAGAAGCAGGTTGCAGAATATTTACATATCAGTGAAAGAATGTATCAGAGACTAGAAGAAGGAAGTGCATTAGGAAAAATTACTCATTGGGATGCACTAGAAGATTTGTTTGAGATTCCTCAGCGACAACTTCGGGAAAAGTAATATTTTTTTCTACTAAATCATCAATAGAAACATCAAATAATTTAGCAATTTGGATTAGTTTTTCAATGTTTGGTTCTGTTCGCCCGCTTTCCCATCCTTGAAAAGTTCGGACAGACACATTGAGAATTTGAGCGATTTCTTTCTGCATAAGAGCAGAATGTAAGCGTAAATTTTTAAGGTTTTCATTAAATTGCATAAAAGTCCTCCATTCATACTTGACATGAACAAAAGTGTCATGTATAATAAAACACGAACAAAATTGTCATGTTCATGTAAAAGGTAAGTATAATTAACATCTTATTTTATCATAAAAAAGGAGGAAAAACCAATGCTATCAGAACAAATTGCAGAATTAGAACTTGAGAATAAAGAACTCAAGGAAAAGTTAAAGCAGGTAAATGAAGGTATACCAAAGCCAAAGAAATGTGAAAAGTGTAAGTATTATATACAGCATTATGGCAGAGATATTAATGGAGTTTATTTTAAAATATACATAGGGCATTGTGTCTGTGGAGTGCCAGTAAAGCAGAGAAAAGGAAAGAAAGAGCCAACATTAGATGATACATGTTCCTGTTTTGAATCAAGGAAATGGTTAGAATAAAGATTTTTAAGGAAAGAAGGTAATATGCGAAAGAATTTAAAAGAAGCCCGCCAAAAGGCGGGTATGACGCAGAAGCAGGTTGCAGAGTATTTAGGAATAAGCGAAAGATATTATCAACGTATTGAAGCTGGACAAAGAATAGGGGATTTTATCATATGGGATAAATTAGAAGATTTATTCAATGTTCATCAACGGATTCTTCGTGAGATTTCCTATAATCATTCTGACAAAGTAATTCATCAAGAGAGATATTTAAAATAATAGATAATTGTAATAGTGTTTCAATATTTGGTTCTCTTGTACCAGCTTCATAATGCTGATAAGCACGTTCAGAAATGCCTAATTGATTTGCTATATTTTTTTGAGTTAAATGGTTTGATTTTCGTGCTTCACGTAATTTTTCAATAAATTTCATAAAACCTCCTAAAAAGTATTGACACGGACAAAATGGCGTGATAGGATAAAAACACGGACAAAATGGCGTGATAAATTTAAAATAAACACAAGAATACTTAATTTTATCACAAAAAAGGAGGAGGTATCAATGTTTATTAAATGAAAATTACAGAAATGCAAGATAGACTTGAAGAATTACAGAATGAATTACTGATAATTTTAGAAACTGCAACCGCAATAGAAACTTCTCTGAATGAGGGTAGCTTGACTTCTTCACAGATTGGTTGGGCATTGATTGGAGTTATCAGAAGTATTGACAAGTCGGTCAAAGATGTAGAAAGCCTTGTAGAAGAAGTGCTTGAAAAGAGAAAGGTAATTGAAAATTTGTAAAGGTGGTGATTTTATTTGAATGAATTGGTTGAAATTGTTTCAGAGAGAAACGGAGTGCCGATTACAACAAGCAGAAAAATCGCACAAGTGTTTGGAAAAGAACACAAAAATGTTTTAAGGGATATTGAAAGCATAATTATTGATGATGAATTTTCACGGCTCAATTTTGAGCTGTCAAATTATAAGTCAAGAGGAAAGAAATACTCAGAGTACATATTGACTAAGAATGGATTTACTTTATTAGTCATGGGGTACACTGGCGAAAAGGCTATGAGATTTAAAAAGGCTTATATTTGCCAATTTGACGCTATGGAAAGTTTTATAAAATCCATACAAGTCGCAAAATTGGATTATCCAGCACTTACAAAGGCGATAGAGCAGGCACACGAAGAACCTAAGTTTTACCATTTCAGCAATGAAATTAATATGATTAATCGTATTGTGCTTGGAACAGACGCAAAACACTTTAAGGAAGAAAACGGAATTGATAAGAAAGAAAATTCTATCAGACCGTATTTAACAGCAGAACAGATAAAGGCAATAGAGGAATTGCAAAGGATAGATATAGGACTTTTGGTTGCAAATATTGAATTTGAGCAGAGAAAGCAAATTATAAAGTCACATTACACAAAGAGTATATGCGGATTAGAAGTTAAAACATAATTAAAGGAGAACGCTAATGAATGTAAATGCAATAACAATAAATGATTGTTTAGAGATGATTAACATGAAAGGTCAATGCACCAGTATTCATAATGGTAAGGTTGTAGGATTTATTGATGAAAAAATGAAAATGGAAGTAGAGCAGCTTCTGGGATGTCACATTACAGATGAGCAATATATAGAGGCTTTTAAGTATGCTAAAGACAAGCAGGATTACATATATAAGCAGGAAAAGAGAGCAACAGTTATGC
>CATOJL010000033.1 GCA_951800155.1 uncultured Bacilli bacterium
AGCCTCTTCTTTACAAATTGGATATTGATAAGTTGTATAAGGACTTGCGAGTTCGCTTTTGCCTTTCATTTGCGAGGTTATATCTTTGTAAAGGTACTGAGGGCACTGCCTCTATCTTAAATATCAAGAATTGGAGTTGTTTTTATGAATTATTATTTGGGTGTTGATATTGCTAAAACAAATCATGTTGCTTCTCTTATCAACAATACTGGTGATGTTGTTATAAGAGCCATTAAGTTTACCAATAGTAATGATGGATTTTCTAAACTTTTAACTACTATTCAAAACAAACTTGGAGATTTAAGTAATATTGAAGTTGCTATGGAAGCTACTGGTCATTACTGGCTATCTTTATATTCTGCTTTAACTGATAATGGTTTTTCTGTTTCTGTTTATAATCCTTATCAAGTTAAATCCTATCGTGGAGCTTACAATAATAGGAAACAAAAAAATGATATTATTGATTCTATTATTATCGCTGATTACTTAAGGGTTTTTGGCTCTAAAGAATCTAAGCTTCCAGAGGAGAACTTACTATCTTTAAAACAATTAACTCGTTTTAGATCCAATATTGTGGATAATGTTTCAGCTTTAAAAGTACAAGTCATTGGTTTACTTGATAAAGTATTTCCAGAATATAAGAAGCTCTTTTGTGATACCTTCGGCACCACTTCAAAACAATTATTACTTAATTGTCCAACTCCTGATGACATCATCAAGATTTCTACTACGAAACTAGCTAATTTATTATCTAAACATAGTAAAGGTAGATTCAATAAAAATACTGCTCTTCATATCAAAGAAATAGCTAAGTCATCTTTTGGTATCAAATTTACTACTGATGCTTGTTCATTTGAAATTAAACAACTTATCAATCAAGTTATATTTTTAGAAAACCAAATTGATGAAGTTGGTAAAGAAATCAAAGAACTTTATGATAAATTAGATAGTCATCTTCTATCAGTTCCTGGTGTTGGTATTAATCTTGCTCCAATTATTTTATCAGAAATTGGAGATATCAATAACTTCGATAAACCTAGTAAACTGATTGCTTTTGCTGGCACTGATCCTTCCGAAAATCAATCTGGTAATAAGTTATCTTCTAACGATAAAACTTCTAAAAGAGGTTCTCCCTATCTTCGTCATGCGATTTATACAGCTAGTTTAGTTGCAATATCTAATGAACCTGAGCTTAGAGCTTATTATGATAAGAAAATATCTGAGGGTAAGCACCATTTTGTTGCCTTAGCAGGCATTAGTCGTAAATTATTAACAATCATCTATTACATTCTTAAAGAGAATAGAGATTACATTAGATACGACAACATCAAAGACAACAAGAACTAAATTTTTCAAAATTTTGAACACTTTAGTTGTTTTTGTCATGCAATAATTTTAGCAAATTTTTATTTTCATACTTTTTCATCAAATTTGCTAAAAACTACTTGACTTATTTATAGTTGTCTTAAATTTTGTTCTTATTATACCACAAAAAGCAAAAATTTGTTCACTAAAAAATAAATTTCTTCCTTTTCCAAATTTCTTGAGCAATCTCTCATCTATTTTGTTTATAAATGCTTGTATGAAAAAATACATTTTTGGGCATTTGTAAACAATTGAACGCATCTTTCATAAAATGAGCAAATTCTTTCAAAATAAAAAGACCAACTGGCCTTTAAAATACTCGTTTTCTTAAAAAATTTGGAACATCATCGTCATCATCATTGTTATCAAAAATACTTGATGATTCCGTTTTTACTTCTCTTACTTCTTTCTTCTCCTCTTTTTGATCAAATCCTGTTGCAATCACTGTAACAATAATTTCATCATTTAAGTTTTCATTGATGACTGCCCCAAAGATAGTATTGATGTCTGTATTCGCACTTGTTCGAATCACCTCAGCTGCTTCTTCTACCTCAAATAAAGTTAAATTAGAACCACCCGTTACATTGATAATAGCATCGGTTGCACCACTAATACTTGCCTCTAAAAGAGGAGAATTAACCGCTTGCCTAGCCGCTTCGCTTGCCCGGTCTTCCCCAATACCCATACCAATACCAATGAGCGCATTTCCTCTATTTTCCATAACTGCTTTTACATCAGCAAAGTCAAGATTGATAAGTCCTGTTACAGCAATTAAGTCGGAAATAGATTGCACACCTCTTCTTAAAATATTATCTACTTCTTTAAATGAATCTAAAAGTGGTGTCGACTTATCAATAATCTCACGTAAACGATCATTTGGAATAATAATTAAAGTATCAACATGTTCCCTTAAAGCTTTTAAACCTTCTAAAGCATGATTCATTCTCTTTTTCCCTTCAAAAGAAAATGGCTTTGTAACAATACCAACCGTTAAGGCTCCAATACTTTGCGCAATATCGGCAACGACAGGCGCAGCACCTGTTCCTGTTCCTCCACCCATTCCACAAGTAACAAACACCATATCGGCACCTTCTAAAGAAGCCTCTATCTCTGCTTTACTCTCTAATGCAGCTTGTTTCCCAATTTCTGGATTGGCCCCAGCTCCAAGTCCATTTGTAAGGGCAATTCCAAGCTGAATTTTAACAGGAGCTTTTGAATTATTTAATACCTGTAAGTCCGTATTGGCTACAATAAATTCTACACCCTTTATTCCAGATTCGATCATTCGATTTACAGCATTATTTCCAGCCCCGCCAACACCGATTACCTTAATTTTTGCTAATTGATCTGTTTCTAATCCCATCATTTTTTTATTTCCTCCTATTCATTAAAGAAGTATCCAAACACTTTGCCAAGCATTGACTCACTTGAAATACTTACAAACCCCTTTTGGCTACTTGACAGGGTTTCCATTTCATCCCCATTTATCATTGTATAATCAATTCCCTTTAATTTTAATTTATTTATAAAGTACACAATATTTCCAAGAGCTACTGAATATTTATTGTTTCGAATGCCCGGAATTTTTATTGTTCCAATACTGGCGATTGGGCCTAGCGTATCCTCCATAACAACAGAGAAACTCGCCATGCTACTTATACCTCCAGTTATTATTATATAATTTACAGTCTGTTTTGTCAAAAGATTTATTTCTTTTCTAGCTAAAACTAAGATTTCTTCTAAAATAGATTGCACTAACCCTGAAACTTCTTTTTGACTAATCTTACGTACATCTCCAAATTTATCATTTACTTCTATATAATCTACGCCACTTGCATACTTTGAAGAAGCGAGAGCAAACGTTTCTTTTACTTTTATGGCATCTTTGGGTAATAACTTATAAATATAAGCAATATCATTATCAATATTTTTTCCACCCACACCAATAATCGAATTTTTTATAACCACTGATTTATTATATAAAGAAACACTTGTCGTATCAGAACCAATATTGATGATAGCTCCAACCTTATCACTATTTTCTCGGTTTTTAAACGTATTTATATCACCAATACTACTGGTCATCACATCGACAACCTCTAACCCCATTTTTTCCAACAAACCAAGTACAGAATAAATGTTTTTCTTAGGGACAGACACCATCACAGCCCGAACCAATAAACTCTCTGTATCACGCCCTTTTGGATCTTTAATTTTCTCCTCTGTATCTGTTGAAAAATCAATAGGAATTAAGGTAACCATTTCTTTATCATCGAGAGGTTTTTCCCGATATGCTTCATTCAACACTGCATGAATATGCTCTGTTGTAACGATCCCTCCTACATCAATTTTTCCTTGAATTGCTGTAAAAGCCGCTTGATAAGAAGGTACAGATACCATTATGGATTTAATTTTTACCCCTAACATCGATTCAACTTCATTTAGGGCGAGGCGAATCGATTCTTCTACTAAAGCTGGATCTATAATCAAGCCACTTTTAATTCCTCGAGATGGATAAGAAGTTGCTGCAAGTAAATTTAAAGTACTTTGAAAGAGTTCACATACAACCACTTTGATACTATCAGAGCCTAGATCTACACTAGTATATATATGTTTCAAATGACCATCTCCTCTTATTATCTTCTATTCATATTTTATCACAAGTTATACAAAATTGGAAAACAAATTACAAAAAAAGTGCATTTTTGCACGCCTTTTTCTTTTCTACTCTCTCTTTCTTCCAAAAATTGGGAGAAATTATGTTCTATTTTCCTCTTTTTTTAGATACGATCTAATTTTTTCTCTACTCTCCTATCTAATATTTTATGAATAATCATATTTAGTATGACAAAGGAGAAAAACAAAAAAAGATAAACTCCAAACAAATTCCCAAAAACAGTATGAACATCTTCTATGAATGCTGTACTAAAGTCTTGCAAAAGGAATGGCAATTTTCCTATATATTGCTTTATTTTGGATAGAACAAGCATACAACATAAAAAGAAAAAAGCACTAATAAAACAAGAAAAGCCAAAAAATTTTAAATAACGATAGGGACTATGGCATAATAAGAATATAACACCTATACATACCATACCTGTTATAAGAAGAACGATAGAAAAGGATTTTTGATAGAAAAGACGACTTACCTGACTCATTTTCTCAAATCCTACTTTTATTTTCTCTATCTTTGGATACTGTTCACTATCCAACAATTTTTTCTCTAAAATAGGAATCACTTTTTTTATTTCCTCTTCTATTTGAGGAACGACAACTTCCATTTTTAACAAAATTTCTTTTTGTTTTTCCTCTGTAAGTTGTTCACTTTTTGGGATGTGATTCTGTTGTAATTCATTTACAATCTCCCTCCTATTTTCTTCAGCAAAGGTTAAAATTGCATCACTCGATAAAGAGATTGGTTCTTTCTCTTCTTTTAATAGAAATCTTTCTACTTTCTTTACAATTGCCCCACTGATTTTCTGCTTCACTACCTCGGTATTTGAAATGGTATCCACCACTTCTTTTGGAATACCTGCACGTACGAACTCCTCTTTAATAGCAATAATAGATTCTAATGCAACGCCCTGCTCATCGACAAATAAATCTTCTATAGGAATCTTTGAGAGGAAAAAATTGATTTTCTCTTCTTCTCTATACGAATCTCCTATATTTTTTAAATGATATAAAATACTAACAATAGCTAACAACAAACAAGAAATAAAAAGAAAAAAAATAGCTAAACCTCTTCTCACTATTTAGCCCCTTCTTTTTTTAAAACAGAGCGTACTGTCTGAAACACAATTTTAATATCTAAAAAGACATTCATGTGATCAATATAGTACATATCCATCTTGATTCTTTCTTCATAGGTTGTATTACTTCTTCCGTTTGCTTGCCAGTATCCTGTAAGTCCGGGTGTGACACTTAAAAACTTGTCCTTATGGAATCCATATTTTTCAAGTTCCACCTCGATAACAGGTCTAGGTCCTATCAAAGTCATATTTCCAAGCAAAATATTTAAAAGCTGTGGCAGTTCATCTAAAGAGGTTTTGCGCAAAAACTTCCCAACTCTTGTTACGCGAAAATCGTTATCTAATTTAAATTTTTCTTTAAATTCTTTTTCTTGCTCTGGTGTTAGTTGTTTGAGCATCTCTTCTGCATTGACTACCATCGTTCTAAATTTCATAACCCCTATTGTTTTTCCATTTTTCCCAACTCGCTTATGAACAAAAAAGCAAGGGCCTTTACTATCTATTTTTATTGCAACCATGATAAGAAGGAATAGAGGAAGTAAAAAGAACAATCCCATTAAACTCATAACAATATCAAATATTCTTTTTCCAATTAAATACATTTTTCTTCGAATACCTAAATGAATGGGTTCTACCATTATCTCTGTTTTTTCTGTATACATTGTTACAACTCCTTTTATCTTCTATTTGAGTTCATGCATTTCATTATCATTTTAACAAAATATCCTACAGAATTCAACAAAAAGTTTACAGCAAAGTGTAAAGAGAAACTTGATAAGAATCATCGAAAAAAGAGTTTTATTGAACTCTTTTCATAAACTCATGTTCTATTCTAACAAATTTTATTTCTTTTGCAATAGTAAAATACTGGAAATTTGCTATATTCCTCTTTAAATGACAAACAAACTTCCTCTCATCCCATATCTACCTGATTGAATAAGTACTCTTTCTCTGGATACACACATCCATTTTTTATAAAATAATGCTCATAGTCCCTCTTCATTTCTTTTACTTTAGCAATATAGATTTTTTTTTGAAAAGGAAAAGAATATAATTTTCTTTCGAGTAAAAATTTATGAAACAAAAAAGGAATTTTCTTATAAAAATGAAACACATGGTAGGATAAGAAAACAAGTAAAAACAAAAATAAAATATTATAAGGGAAAAAGCAAAGAAAACAGATTGTTAAACAAGAAAGAATAGTGATTAAAATTTGGCTTTGGTAAAAGGAAAAGCATTTTTCAAAACATAAAAGAAAGAATTTTGAACCATCGAGTGGATAAATAGGAAGTAAATTAAAACCTAAAAGAAAAAAATGAATTGTAGTTAATAGAGGCGTTTTATATCCTAAAAAACAAAGGAGCATATAGAAAAGATGTTGGTACAAAGGCCCCGCTAAAACGACTAAAAATTCCTCTTTGATAGGTGTATTCACAAACTCCTCAAATATTGTCATTCCTCCAAAGGGTAAGAGAATGACTTTTCTTACATTCCAATGAAAAAAAAGAGCTAAGGTCACATGTCCTATTTCATGCATAAAAATGAGGCTCATAAAATAAATAATATATTTAAAATATCCTGTAATAAACGCTATAAACAGAAATAAAATCGTTAAAGGATGCATTTTAAGATAACTCTTTTTCATAATCTAAGACTTTCCCATCTTTCTTAAATACAAGGATTAAAGAAGTATCTTTGACATCACCTAGTAAATCTCCTTTCTCTACATAATCATAGAGCTTTACACTCACATTTTCTAAAGAAGAGTACCATACATCGATTCCATTGACCTGTTGAACAATAACGGTTTTTCCATATTTTTCTTTATCTCCAATAAAAACGACCATTCCACTATCTATGACAGGAACTAAGTATTCTTTCGTAACCGTAAGTTTTACCCCTTCCTCATACTTTTCTTTCTTTTTATAAGATAAATTTTCACTAAAAACGCTTTTTTCTTCATTTTTTACAATTCCTGAAAAAGGAATAGAACTTCCAAAATATTTTTGATATTGTTGATTTAGGGCTGAAAAATTAAAATGTTTATTGTATACATTTTCATAGAAAATGGTTTCAAACGTTTTATTTTGTTTCAGCGCAATTAAAACGCCTAATGTCAGAATGATTGTAATAAAAATTTTTGTAGTATATTTTCTGAAACTATTTCCTCGTTTTAAAACTTCTGGATGTGTTTTCTTTTTTCTTCTTTGCTTCATTTCTTCTTTAATTTCTTCTAAAGTCATTCTATCACCCAGTAAAGTATATGTAATAAAAAGAAAAAATAGTCCAAAGACTATTCATTTTCTATTTGTTTCTATCCAAGAAATGAGCTCTTGTTTTCCTAAAAATCCTACATTTCTAGCCACTTCTATCCCATCTTTAAATAAAACTATGGTTGGTATAGACATAACGCCATACTCCTTTGCGATTTCATTTCCCTCATCCACATCTAATTTTTTAAAAGAGACATTTTGAACCTCTTTTTCTACTTCTTCTAAAACAGGATGAAGCATCTTACAAGGACCACACCAAGTTGCATAAAAATCGACAAGAGTAAAATTTCCTCTTACTGCTTCTTTAAAATTCGTTTGATTTAACTGTTCCATAATTATTCCTCCTCATAATCTTGTAAAAGTTTCTCTATATTTTTTATTTTTAACTTACCCTTTTCTTGTAATTTCGATACACTTTTAGGATCTACAATCTTATATTTCAATAAAACTTCCATGGTACGATAATTGAATTCTTCTGTATTTTCCTTCTTTTCATATTCCTTCTTTAATGCACTAAACTCATCAATTGTATTGGTAAAATCTTTCGTAAAAGCAGATAGAAATGGTGTATTTTTTAAAAGAGGAGCTGTGAAAGCCGTATCAACCTGCTTTGCTGTTTCAAAAACGGGAAGAGAAAAGATATATAATAGGATGAATGACCAAGTAATCCCTTCTACAATTCCAACAAACATTCCAAGTATTTTAGATGGAATGCCTAAAACAATGGTGAATTTTAATAGATTTTCAAAAACAGAAGTAGCAAAAAGAAGTACTTTAAAGAGAATGGTTACTAAAGAAACAACAATGAGAAAAGCAAGCACCTCATAAACAATAATATTTAATGCTGTAATTCCTTTAACCGTCCCTCCAAAGGAGAAAAAAGGAAAGTTTTCGTACATAAAAGAAGAAACAGGATTTTTTAAAAGAAAAGCGAAAACAATAATTACAAAAACACCAACAAAGGAAACTAATTCTTTTGTAAATCCCCTTCTAAATCCCATGAATGCACAATAAACTAAAATTAAAATTACGAGTACGTCAATTAAATTCATATGTCACATCCTTCTATCACATTATATTACAAATTTAGAAAAAAAGAAAGTATATTTCCAATTTGTCCCATTTTCTAGTATTCACAAAAAAAGCAAATTTCTTCATCTTTTTTATGAATTTACTAAAATATGTGCTAAAATAAGGATATTGTAATTATTATTTTAAAAATAAGTTGTATTGTATAGAAGTAGAAAGAAATAATCCAATCTATTCTTTCTATAAGTTGCATTTATAAGGGGTGATTTGTATGACAATTTCATTTAAAGTCAGTGAAGAAACACAAAAAAAGCTAAATACATTTTATGAAGATTTCAAACGAGAGAAAAAGCCAGATTATTCGTTATTTCAGGCACAAGATGGGGATACTGTCGTGACCCTTTACGAATCTGGAAAAATCGTTTTTCAAGGAAAAGACGCAGACTTGGCAAGTGATTTTTGGATTGCTACAGAGAAATTGATTCATCCAAAAGTAGAAGTGAAAAATACAGAGAAAAAAGGGAAGGAAAAAGGAAAAGACATTTTTATTGATCCTAAAATCTATCATGCAAATACAATTGGAAGTGATGAAGTAGGAACAGGTGACTATTTTGGGCCTATCGTTGTTACAGGTACATTTGTAAAAAAAGAAGATATTCCTTTTTTAGAGAGTCTAGGTATAACTGATTCTAAAAAAATGACGGATGAAAAAATTATAGAAGTGGTTCCAACCTTGATTAAAAGAATTCCCTACACAACTTATATCTTAACAAACAGTGAATATAATCAGTGGTCTAACAAAATGAATATGAATAAAATTAAAGCTGTTTTACATAATAAGGTTTTATTGGCTCTCACACAGAAGGAAAAAGCAGACTATATTGTTGTTGATGAATTTGCAAAGCCACCTGTTTACTATAGTTATTTAAAAGAAATACCTTCTGTCGTTCGAAACATTACATTTTTGACAAAGGGAGAAACAAAATGTTTATCTGTTGCCTGTGCCTCTGTTATCAGCCGTTATATCTTTTTAAAAGAATTTCAAAAATTAGAACAAACATTAGGAACCTCTCTACCAAAAGGAGCAGGCCCTCAAGTAGATGAGAAAGCAAGTCAGCTTGTTATAGAAAAAGGGTTTTCCACTTTAGAAAAGGTTGCAAAAATGAATTTTAAAAATACAGAAAAGATAAAAAAGAAAATAGACAAATAAATTTATTTTTTTTCATTTTCTAAATTTATAAGGAATTTTTTTATTTTTTATCTTTTGAATGGTCAAATCTATTTTATTCTGAAGTCCTGTATCCACTATCTGTTTTTTGTATGTAATTAATTGTTCAAATGTAAGATCATTCTTTAATTCCCCTAATAGAATTTCCCACTTCTCTATTCCAGTATTTTTATCTATTTTCTCTAGCATTACATCACTATCTATTGTTTCTCCTACACTTTTTTTATTATTCCTTATTTCTAGTCTTAACAAAGCCTCTTTTCGGCTCTCATAACTTTTTAACACATCCATAAACTGTTCTTGATAAAAAGGCATAGAAAATAGAATGGCTCTCAAATTCGATTCTAATTGTATATAGTCCTGAGCGGTCACTACTTTTTCCACCTGTTCCATAGCATATCTTGGAATTTCTTGCTCTGTTACTAAATCAAAATAAGTATCGCCTCTACGCTCCGCATAAACGAAAGTATTCATATAAAAAAGGAATCCTTCCTCCGCATCATAGAAGAAAGAATCTTTTGTAAATGAATTACAAGCCTTCATAAATCTCGCTTCTAATTGATAGCCACTATAACATTCATAATTACCTGTTTCATTAGAAATAGCTCTCATCTCTTTTTGTTCTAATCTATAAACGGGTATTTCCCGTGTTTCTTCTATATGAAATTCCTGTTTTTGTAATCTTTTTTTCTCACACAAAGAGAAAAACGATCCAATTCCAAACAAGGAAATTTTATAATAACGTGGTACTCTTTTTTCCATTCGAAATGCTCCTTCTTTAAATCATTTCATGCTTCCTGATCACGCAAACGATCCATTTTCTTTTCAAAAGAAGATATTAGATTTTTAGAACCTAAAATAAGTTCTTCTTTTTCCTTCTTTGAAAGCTTTTTTATAAAAAACTCTAGTTTACTCGCTTCACTACGATTATTGGATATAAAAACAAATTCCAACTTTTGAAATGTATGACTTCGCATATATTTTGCACTTCTTAATCCTTTTTGTTGATGCTCCTTGATTCTTCTTTCTAAATTATTTGTAATTCCTGTGTATAGGGAATCATCTGTGCAACGAATAATAT
>CATOJL010000034.1 GCA_951800155.1 uncultured Bacilli bacterium
GACTGATGCTTTGTGCTTCCCTAACACTTCGTCGATACCTGCGCGTGTATTGGACTTTCACCAACTAGATATATGCCATGCACGGCACACACAAAAAAAAGTGATTTTTCATCACTTATATTTAAACATTCATTTCTATTAAAAATACTAAATCCATACGGCAAAGAGTACAGCTGCCATAGCTAAAAGGATTCCTACTACCCAAAATGATTTTACAATGTCACTCTCTAACCATCCTAATTTTTCAAAATGATGATGAAGTGGAGCCATTAAAAATACCTTCTTCCCTGTCATTTTTAATGAAATCATTTGAATAATTACAGACAATGTTTCTAGTATAAAAACACCTGCAATGATAACAAACGTTATTTCATGTTTCGTAAGAATTGCGATTGAAGCCATAGCTGCTCCAAGGGCAAGAGAACCTGTATCTCCCATAATGATTTTTGCAGGATTTGTGTTAAAAAACAAATACCCTAATAAAGAACCTACTAAAATGAAACAAAAAACAGCAATTTCTTCATATCCCATAATCCATACAGAATTCCAACTAATTAATCCTAAAGCTAAAAAGGAAATTAAAGAAAGTCCTCCTGCAAGTCCATCAAGTCCATCTGTAATATTCACCGCATTACTACTCGCAACCAAAATAAACAAAATAAATACACCATATAACCAACTCATCTCAATTCGAATTCCAAGTGTATGGATATATAGCTCGGTTGGATGTCCACTTCTTACATAAATATAAAAGAAAACAAGTGCAATAACAAGTTGTCCAAATAATTTTGCCATTTCACTAAGTCCTTCATTATTTCCTCTTTTAATTTTTAAAAAATCATCTATAAAACCTAGAAGTCCATATGCTAGAAAAACAAACAAAATAATAAATAGATTGTTTGACCAAACTAACCGTTCTGTTAATAACAGAATAATAATCGTTATAATGGTTGGAAAAATAAAAATGAATCCACCCATTGTTGGAATACCTTCTTTTTTTAAATGTTTATCAACAAATAAACTCACATGTTGCCCTATTTTCATTTTCTTCAAAAATGGCACTAATAGTAGTCCACTTACAATCGATAAAATAAATCCAATCATCAAGGCAAGCATCGCTTTCGCTAATATCAACACAAAAATATCATCTCCTTGTAAGTATTTAAAAGTATACCATCTTTTTACTTGTTTGTATAGTTTAAATCATTTTGCAAATAAGAAAGAACTGTTTCTTTATCATTAAATGGAAGTCTTTTCTCACGAATTTTAATCATGTCCTCATGACCTTTGCCTAAAATAAGCAAACCATCATTATCATTTAAATATGAAATTCCTTTCTTAATGGCTTCTTTTCTGTCCATAATCACTTCATAATTATTTTTTGTAACACCTAATAACATATCATTTTTTATTTGTTCAAAATCTTCATAATATAGATCATCTTCAGTAATAATAAAATGTTTTGCACTTTCACTAACTATTCTTGCCATTATTGGTCTTTTTAAACGATCACGTCCACCTGTGCAACCAAAAACAACATATATATTTCTTTTTACCAATAGTTTTGCCGTTTCAATGACTTTCATTATGGCATCTGGTGTATGCGCATAATCTATGATAATTTGATTATTCTTATAAGGAATAACGTCAAATCTCCCCTCTGGCATTGTTAGGCTATACGCAACCTTTAATATTTTTACTGGCTCAATACCCATACACATTAAAAAAATCAAAACAGGCATCGTATTATAAATATTATACTTTCCCACTAACTTTGTATGCACTTCATATACATTTTGTTGATAAGAAAACATAAATTTAGTATCTTGCTGTCCAAGTTCTTCACTCATAATCTTAAATGTTGCATCTTCATTATAGCCATATATAATATTATGATTCATTGGAAGTAAAAAATTAGTAGACAAAGGATCATCCCCATTTACGATGGCAAGTCCGCTAGGTTTTACCTTTTTAAATAAACATTGTTTTGCCATAACATAATTTTGCATCGTTACATGAAAATCAAGATGATCTTGTGTTAAATTGGTAAATATTGCGTGATCAAATGCAATCGTTTCCACCCTGCCATTCATTAAAGCGTGACTTGTTACTTCTAGTACTATATATTTGCATTTTAAATCAATTGCTTTTGAAATATAACCATATAAATCACACAAATCAGGAGTTGAATTTTCTAAATCTTCCAACAAATTACTACCAATATAAAAACCAAGTGTACCAATAGAAGCACATTTGATTCCTACTTTATTTAAAGCTTCACATAAAAGATGAACTACAGTCGATTTTCCATTTGTACCTGTAACTCCAATTATTTTTATCTTTTTTAAATACTCATTATATGTTTCTTGTAAAAATTGATTTAAATAAACTCTGGTATCTGGAACTACAAGGGTAGATACTGAATACTTTCCTTCCTCACATATAATCTTTTTTGCTCCATTTTGGATGGCATCTT
The DNA here is from genome assembly GCA_951800155.1 of uncultured Bacilli bacterium. Lineage (GTDB taxonomy): Bacteria > Bacillota_I > Bacilli_A > RF39 > UBA660 > CATOJL01. The sequence goes on from CATOJL010000034.1 coordinate 2,477, forward strand.
CAATATAATCATGTCCATCTGTACGAATTCCTCGAAGAGCAACAAAGGTATCACCAGGAATCACTTTTCTTGAATCTGTTTTTATAGTAATCATAAGCATCACCTTATATTAACATTATACTTGATATTATAAGTATGTGCAAGAAAAATAAATTTAAAATTCTATGATTTCATTTAACAAAAAAAGAGTTTAAACAAAAAACTCACCCTGTATTTTGAGAATATCATTTAAATTAAGGAATAGGCAGTCAAGAAGAAATTGATAAAATGAGTGAAATGGAAAAGGTACAAACAGTAATTGAAAATATACAAAATAAAATAAACAATAATGATGAAAAAGAAATATTTGATTCTATTAACCAAATTGCCATAAATGTAAAAAAGTTAATGTCGGAAGCAAATCTATTCTACAAAATTTCCATAGTGTGCTTTCGGCACATCTTTTCATTTTATGATTGAAAATTTGAATTTATATATTAACAAGATTTTTGAAATAGTTATATTTTTTGCTTTTGCAAAAAACTATATTTCAAAAATCATAAACTTGAATATTCTAAAACTCTGTTACAGTTTATGGTTGGCATAGGTGCATGCTATAAAATAGGTTTATATAAGTTGCCAGTCGTAAACTACAACAGAGTTGATTTCAAATAAAATGAAAAGATGCACTAAAGTTGCTACACGCCGAAATGAAGCAAAAAAAAAATCGCATTTCTGCGACAATTTTATTACCAATTTTGAAAATTGGTAATCCTTATTTTTCGTTGTAAAATAAGGATAATTCATTTACTTATGTGCTTGAAAATGATATAATTGATATAGGAACACAAGACTTTGTTGGGTGTTTGCCGAACTTTCATTCTTATGGATAGAAGGGAGGCTTGAGATTATGAAAAAAAGACTTTTTATTTTAAAGGTTCTAAATAATGTCATACTCATTTTATTCCTCCTACTTTTATTAGTAGCTGAAATAAAGAAATAGCACCCTAATTCAGTGAATTAAGGTGTTAACCATTTTGGCGAACACTCAACTTTGCGATAAGTCAAGTGTTCCATTTTTATTGTATGGAATTTCTTCCATCTATATACATTATACCATATAATTTTTAATTTGTAAATTAATTAACATACTAAATTTTCCCTTATAAAATAACAGGTAGTTTGGTATAAAAAACATAGGTTAGATATGCTCACATAGTGTAGATACAATAGTATATCATATTTTATATAGAAACTCTCCTAGAAATTACCTCACTTTTTGACTTTCTTCTTTACTATATTGTCTAGCTTGAGTTAAAGAAGCATAGGTGTTTTTTTCACATTGACTTATATACTTTCTTAAATCATCAGGTAATCCAGAATAACATGTCATATAAGATAAACAATTAAGGTAAGAATCTGGATTCTTACCATTGTCCCATTCTAAAACCGATCTAAAAAAACAATTTAATGCATCATTATCTGGATTGGATACTCCATTATTCTTACCAGTTGTATAGCCATCCATTCTCTCAATAGCTTCTAGCATATAATTCAATCCCACTTTCTACAAACTTTGCGGATAACAATTTTGGATTGTTAGTGAAATAGGCAGTAAACAACGTTTCAGCCCCTACAATCTCTGCGATAATATTTGTGGCAATGACCTCTTCCTCATAGAAATCCGTTTCACCTGCATTACCCGCTAGAAAACTAGATAAAATCTCTGTATATCCTATATTAAACGTAACGAACTTATTCTCTTTTGTTGAAAGACCATATGTATTATCATGTGCTGTTATCATACATAATAATCCACTCATAAGAAGATGTTTTGCATTGTATTCATTTTTTAGAGCAATTTCACTGAAACGCAAAATATTTTCCATTGCATTGTATTCATAAGGTTTTCGACTTACTAATTTATTTGTTCGTTCAATTCTTACATTCTTAATTCTATTTTCCAAATTTTCTAAAGATACTTGCGGAAAAATAGAAGCAAACTTCGTGATTAATTGTTTAACATCTTCCCTAAATTCTACATGCATACTCTCATTTTCATCAACAGCATTCAAAACTCTATCTAGCATCATAATCACCTATTATCATTGTACCATAAATTTTCAAAATTTCACATTTTTTTTAAAATTTATGTTTGAAAAAATATAAATATCGTTTTTTTATGAAAAAATTTAATTGTTTTGCCTAATCTTTTCCTTTTTCTCTTTAAGTAGTCTTTCTCCTTCCCCATTATGAATCACAACAGCTGGGTAATATGTAATATGAAGGAGCATAACAAGAAAAATAGCCCATCCCAAAATAGGAACTATTAAACATAAAATCCAAGCATAAGGAAAGCCATAAATACTATTTCCTTTTACATTTAACTGTTTGCAAACCTCTATTTGCATCTTAATTTGAAATACCATAAACATAACAATAGCTGGGTAAAGGAACAAAAAAACGCCAAGTACCCAATTATACCATTTCGTATACCAAGCACCTTTTTCATATAATCCTAAATCATGTGCCAAAACAAGAGTATAGAATCCTCCTGTAAAAAAAGTAACAATACAATACACAAACCAATTTTCTCTTTTTAATAAACTCATAAGCCCTCCTATTTTATTTTCTGCTTCCACTCATACAAGAAGTGCAATGCTCCCATAGGTGTCATTTCCAATGGATTTATTTTTTTTACTTCTTCTTCCAAAAGAGATTGCTTAGGAACCAACTCCTCAATTGGTAGACACTCCTGCACCTTTATATCCCTTTTCATCTCTTTATTCTCATAAATACTTAATATTTGGTCTGCCCTTTTGATAACTAAATCTGGTAATTCCGCTAATTTTGCCACATGGATTCCATAACTTTTATCAATACTTCCGTCCTTAATTTTATGAAGAAAAGTTACCTTTCCATCTTCTTCATGAGCACTTACATGAATATTTTTTACACCTCTTAATGTTTCTTCTAAATCTGTTAATTCGTGGTAATGTGTTGAAAAAAATGTTTTTGCCTTAATATTATCATGAATATATTCAATAATGGATTGCGCTAGAGCCATCCCATCAAATGTGGCAGTTCCTCGTCCAAGCTCATCAAATAAAATTAAACTCTTTTCTGTTGCTTCACGAATCGCTGTATTGGCCTCATTCATTTCAACCATGAAGGTAGACTCCCCACTTACTAAATCATCACTCGCACCAATTCGTGTAAATATCGCATCAAAAACAGGTAAAGTTGCGTAACTTGCAGGGACAAAAGAGCCAATTTGTGCCATAATCACTGTTATCGCCATTTGACGCATATAGGTAGATTTTCCTGCCATATTAGGACCTGTGATTAATAAAATTTCAGTATCTTTATCCATGACAATATCATTGGATACAAATTCACTCGTAAGTACCTTTTCTACCACTGGATGTCTACTTTCTAATATACGTACTTCTCTTTCTTCATTCAAAATAGGCCGTATATAATTATTTTCTTCTGCCACAGTAGCAAAAGCTTGTAATACATCAACCTCACTAATTACTTTTGCTATGTTTTGAAGAAATGGGATATACTCTTTTATTTTATCACGAATTTGAATAAATAATTCATATTCTAATTCAATAATTCGTTCTTCCGCATTTAAAATAAGTGCTTCCTTTTCCTTTAAAATAGGACTGATGTACCTTTCACAGTTGCTTAACGTTTGCTTTCTTTCATACCCATATTCTTCTTTTACCATGGAAGTATTTCCTTTAGATACTTCTATATAATAACCAAAAACACGATTGTATCCTACCTTTAAATTTTTAATACCCGTTTTTTCTCGTTCTTGCCTTTCAAAATCTGCAACAAAGTCTTTTCCACCCTTTCTTAACCCTTTTAATTCATCCAATTCTTTATGGAAACCTTCTTTGATTAAATATCCCTCTTTAATCGTAACTGGTGGTGTTTCATAAATACTTTTCTCAAGTAATTCATATAATTCTGGAAGGGTTTCTATTTCTTTTTCATAATGAATCTCTTCTAAAATAGCTTTAATTTTAGGAAGTACATGTAAAGAAGATTTTAACTGTAATACATCTCTTCCATTCGCATTTCCGAATGCTATCTTTCCACTTAACCTTTCTAAATCATATACTTCTTGTAAACATTCAACCAAATCTGCTTTTAAAATAAATTCTTTTAAAAATATATCTACCACATCGTATCGACGATTGATTTCATTTGCATCAATCAAAGGACTTTCTATATAAAATTTAAGCATCCTTGAACCCATTGCCGTCTTCGTTTTATCTAATAACCAAATTAAAGAATAATTTCTTTGTTTCAAGCGAAGTGTTTCTGTTAACTCCAAGTTTCTCTTAGTATGAATATTCATTTTTAAATAATTTCTATTTTCATGAATGACTGCCTTTTGTAAATGAGATAAATCCCTTTTTTGTGTATCTAAAATATAAGTGAGTAAATGCTTCAATGCCTTTTGATAACGTTCATCTTTTACTTCTTCATAAATATATTGATATTTTTCATTTTCTAAAATGAAATCACTTACTGTAACTGGAAGTCTAAATTGATTTTTCAAAAGAGATAAAATACCTTTATCTACTTTATTCTCCAAAATAATTTCCTTAATTCCTAAACCTATAACTGTTGAAATCACAAAATTTTTATTATGCTCTAAAAGTATGACATTCATTTCTCCAGTCGATATATCTGCATAGGCAACTGTATAGCAATAGCCAAAATCAAGGATATTTCCAACATAGTTATTTTCATAGGAAAGAAGGGATTCATCATGAATAATAGTTCCTTTACTTACAATTTGAATAATTTCTCGTTTCACAATTCCTTTTGCATCTTTTGGATCCTCTATTTGTTCACAAATACCTACCTTGTAACCATTTTCTACTAACTTTTCAATATACATATTGGCAGCATGATAGGGAATGCCACACATTGGTATTTTTTCTTCTAATCCTGCATTTTTTCCGGTTAAAGTTAGTTCTAATTCACGGGAAGCTAAAATGGCATCCTCAAAAAACATTTCGTAAAAATCACCTAAACGAAAAAATACAATTATATCTGGATTTTTTTCTTTAATTTCCAAATATTGCCCCATCATAGGAGTCACTTTCGTCTTATCCACATCACAACGTTTCATTCCACTTCATTCCCTTCACTACTAACATAGTTATTTTTATAAAAAAAACCTTCCTCTATTTTATCAAAAATGAAAAATAGAAGCATTTTTTAAAAGAGTTTTTCTTTTTGCTTTTCCCCATTGATCATAAAAATATAGTTTTTTCCTAAATATGTTGCTATCTTTTTTGGAACAGTAATAGCCTTATCCCAATTTTTTAATATAGTTATGTTAAAAGATGGATCTACAGTATACAAAACTATTAAATCTTTTTCTGTAATTTTTATATCCACTTTCTTAATTTTTCGTATTTCCTCATTTATAGCATCATGGATCGTTGTATGCTCTACCCTATGATATGTTACATCCAACTTATCCCCTAAAACGAGCGCTAAACCGATAAGCGACTGTATATTATTTCCTTTGGAGTGATCATAAATTGCTTGCCTTAAAACTTCTTGCTCTTCCTCTGTAATTTCTTGTTTATTTATATAATTTAGAAAGTTTTGACTACTGACACGAGCATGATCGATTTTATCTCCTTTTTCTAAGCCAATATCATGCAAAAATGCCGCAGTACATCCCAGTTCGATTTCTCTTTGACTCGCTTTTAACTGCAGTAGTATTTTCTCTACATAAGAAGCTACACGCTGATAATGTCCTAGTCCATGTTCCCAATCCCACTTTCCATCTGTAATGAAATGTATAGATTCTATTTTTTTTACCACTTCTCTATATTCTTTATTGTGTAATACTTGCTCCCACAACAACATATCCTCACCTCTGGATTTATTTTTTCTGCTTCATCATTCATCTATTATAACACACATTTCCTCTTACTACACAAAAAGCATTCTATCAAAAACAGAAAAAATAAATAGGAAAAGAGAAAAATAGACAAAACATGTTCTGCCATTAACATTTTTATTCAAAAAATTTCCTCTTTCATCCTTTTTTGTATCTTTATCTCTACATTAGACTTTCATCAAAATAGTTCGTTCTTCCTAAATTTTGTACTTTCTTTAGAGAATGCAAATGTAAGTTTTTTCTCCATACCCTCTTTTTCTTTATCCATGAATCTAGGAATAAATACTACCCTCCTGCATATTTTTAAATAGAGAAGACCAGGAGGGATTAAGAGTGATTAATAAAAAAAATTTATGGTTTCTTACTTTATTTAGTTTAATTTTAGTATTAAGTGTGTATTACATTACCATGCCATCAGAACTTCTTTTAACAGGCGGTATAGCTAATGAGCCAAACAATAAGACTGTAGATGTAGAGAAAAGTGAAGTCTTACAGGCCCTTCGTGTGCAAGCGGATGAGGACTTAATGAAAGAGTTAGATTCTTTAAAACTTATTTTAAATGATACCTCAAAAAGTGCTGATGACAAAAACCAAGCCTTTGATAAAATGAAAGAATTAAATATCAATAAAGCAAAAGAAACAGAATTAGAGAAATTGGTAGAAGAAAAATTAAAAATTAAAGCTTTCATTAAAATCAAGGAAGATCAAATCAAAGTAATTGTTGATTCGAGTGAACATAATACATCTTTAGCAAATTCTATCATGCGCTTACTTCAAGAAGAATTTAAAGAAAAAAAATACATCACTGTGCAATTCAAAGGCTAATGCCTTTTTCTTTATATATTTTTTAATTTTATGCAAATAATAGAAAACAGATATAACAATTTCTTTTTTCTAGGCTAATATATTCACGAATATTCCTTCTTTTTCATAAAATACTATGAATGAATATAAACCACCCAACTTAGGAAGTGAGGGAAAATCTTGAATAAAAGTATACTTACCAAAAGGGAAAAAGAAGTATTTGAATTATTAATTCTAAATAAAACGACAAAGGATATCGCTAAAGATTTAAAGATTAGTGAAAAAACGGTACGAAATCACATTTCAAATGCTATGCAAAAACTTGGGGTTAAAGGAAGAGCAAGTGCTGTTGTAGAACTTTTAAAACTTGGTGAACTTTCTTTTTAGAAAATCGCATGTTTGGCGATTTTTTTCATACAATTAACTAGAGGTGTTTTATGCTGAAGAAAAGAGTTTTTAGAAAAATTATTATGACAACTGCTGTTTTATTTTCTTGTCTTTTAATGAATATTCTACCTGATAATCAATATGAATATGTCCAAAGTCTAAAATATGTATCTAGTTATCATGAAGAAGTCATCTATTTAATTGACCAGTATCAAATGGTAGCACGGACGAAAATTAAAGTAGAAGAGGAAAAGGATATCAAAAAAAAGGCAAAGGAATTGTTAGAAATGTTAATAAAAGAAGGAGAAAGTGAAGCAAAATTACCAAGTGGATTTAAAAATATGATTCCTAGCGATACGAAGATTATAGGAATCGACTATAAAGATTCTATTTTAAAAGTTAATTTTTCAAAAGAAATATTAAATGTTTCTGAAAAAGAAGAAGAAAAAATGATCGAAGCCATTGTATATACATTGACAGAAATGGATGGTGTAGACAAAATTATTCTTTATGTGCAAGATGAGATTTTAACGAGGCTACCACATAGTAAAAAAAACTTACCAGCTACATTAGATAGAAGTTATGGAATTAATAAAGAATATATGATAGATAGTTATAAAGAGATCAATCCAGTTACTGTTTATTATGTAAGTAAATATAATGAAGACTACTACTATGTTCCTGTAACAAAATATATGAACGATTCTCGTGAAAAAATAAAGATTATTATAGAGCAATTATCAAGTAGTCCTCTAACATCTACCAATTTAATGAGTTTTTTAAATAGTAATACAAAATTACTTGCTACTCAAGAAGAGGTTGACACATTATTTTTAGTCTTTAATGAATATATTTTTAGTGATATGGATACAAGAAACATTTTAGAAGAAGTCATTTATTCGATTAGTTTATCTGTTCGTGATAACTATAATGTAAAAGAAGTAGTTTTTCAATTAGGTGATTCACAAATTTATAAAAGTGTCATAAAAACTCTTGAATAAGTATTTTAAATAGGATATAATGATTGTGTTCTAGAAAGAACACATGTCTCAGTAGCTCAGCTGGATAGAGCAACGCCCTTCTAAGG
>CATOJL010000035.1 GCA_951800155.1 uncultured Bacilli bacterium
ATATTTATGGTTTTGAAAGAAATGGAAAAAATTATTTATTTTTTATAGTACTCTTTTAGGACAAAATGTAGTTTTAAAAAATAATAAACATATTTTAGATACATTAGGTAGAGAACAGTTAGTCAATTGACAGCTTTATTCTAAATCCAGTAATTTAGAAGATATGCTTACTAGGGATGAATTTCAAAATATATGAAACATATTATAATTCTGAAAAAAAGGGTATACTATATAAAAACTAGATCATGAAAGAAAATGAACAACTGCGGATGATTTTGAAAACGATGAGAATCATCATAAAACATTTTCTTTGAAAACATGATTCTGCATTTCCTGTTTCAGTAGAGGAAACAATGAAAAATATAAGTATCGTGTAAGGATAGAAACGCTTAAAGAAAAGGGAAAACATTTTTATTTAAAATCTACAAAAATGTATGGAAAGTATAGGGATAAAAAGACAAATAAAAAATATGTTTTAAGAAGAAAAGAAATTTAAAAGAATAGGTTACATTGATGCCTTCGCCATAGCACTTATTCCTGATTTTGATGTGGGCATTTTATTTACACATACTTCTTTTCTTTTTCAGTAAAAGATAGAGAATGGATATTTTTGTGATAAAATAGATAAAGGAGGTGCAGTATAGATAATTTACATGAAAAACGAGAACCAAAAGTGATTCCTAATTTGGGAGGGAATCATGCGTATAAAGAACCAATGAAAAAACAAGGAATTTCAAAAAATGTGCAATTTCAAAAATACAGTTCAGATCAATTGAATGAAACAAAAGTGAAATATCAAGAGAATATAGTACCCATTCCAAATTTAAATAAGAATGGAAACAATAGAGAAATGCCAAAAGTACAATATACGAAAGAAGAGCGTTTACAAAGACCTGTTCAAGACCAAAATAAGCGCCTTCATTTAATAGGAAAACAAAAAGAGGAATTATCTTTTTCAAAGGGAATGGTAAATCCACTCGAACAGAAAATAGAATTAGAAAATGAAATACCACTTGAAGACAATAAAGATATGGATAGGAAAGAAGAATTATCTAGTATAGAAATACCACCCCTAACAAAGAAAAAAAAGATTCCTTGGTTACCTATTCTTGTTATCGTAATTGAACTTATTGTTTTATTGCTAGCCATGTATTATAGAAATGAAAAATTGAAAACGAAATTGGAGTGTACGAATGAAACATATAATGAATACTACCACGCAAAGATCGTGAATACAAAGAAATATGATTTCAAAAAAGGTATTATTACAAAGTTAGAGGATACGTTTGTGTATATATTTGATACAGAGGAAGATTATAATACATTTAAGGAGGTAAATGCGAATCCAGAAAAGGATGCCCTTAGTGGACGATTATTCACTTCTACTGTTGATGATAATCAAAAAAAATATACAGAAATCACAACTTATGATTTTAATAAGTTAAGAAAAAAGAATGAAACAAAAGAAGAACATACTATTTTAATAAATGCAAAAAATGAGAAGGATACTATTCAATTGTTAGATTATAATAGCACCGATATGAAGTTGATATATGATGCAGAATATGTTTGTAAATAATGAAATATAGAAAGAGGGATAATATGATAGAAAACTTACAAGCACTTCTTGAGATAGAGGAGGGACTTTTATTAAGTACAGATGAACAGATAAATGTGGTAACAAGAAATTTCCTTAATTTGATGAATAAAATGCCAAAAGGAGAATTTTATCAAGCTGTTACTTTGAATACTGATGGTGATTTTGAAATGAGAGAGGGATATAATGGCTATTTTGTTCAAGTGGTAAAGCTATTAGATAGTAGTAGACAAAATTTAGAGATACAAAAGCAACAGTGTATGGCACGGATACGAAGTTATGAAGAAAAATTGAATCAATTGATGCGTGGAAGGAATCCACTCGAACAAATTCCACAAGTGACAAATAGTGTTCCAACAACATCTCCAATGTTTATGGGACAGTCTGCCAATATGCCTGTTTCTGGTATCCATGTGGATCAAAAGGAGAATAATACCGATAAGGGTATGGGAAGAATACGTTAAAAAATAGACTATTTTTTAACTAAGTACTATAGTACTTAGTTATTATGTAGGATTACTAAAAGATAGCCTGTAAAGTAGTTGGCTATTAAAAAATTTTATCCTTTATGTTTAGAAATAAAAAATTGTTTTTACTTACGAAGTTTTATTCATTTAGGATAGAATAGAATTAAAAGAGTTTGGAGGAGAAGCGAATGGGACTGTTTAATAAAAAGAAACCAAAAGAAGATAAGTTAGAGGCAAAACGAAACGAAGCTTTACAAAAAGTAAAAAATGGCGATATGAGTGGTTTAGAAGAGTATAGCTATGATAAGGAAATTGTTTTAGAAGCCATTTTACATAGTAAGGAAAATATAACAGGTACTATTGCCCTTTTTCTACAGAATGGGGATGAGGATGTCGTTGTTGCTCTTTTAGATAGAGGATGGGGTAGGGATTGGTCCTATTATGATGAGAAAATTCAAAATAATCCCAATATTCTTGAAATCTATTTACGTCATGGGGGAAGTTTAAAAAATGCAACAATAAATGAGGATCTTTTTTTAAATCATAAATCGCTTGCTCTTTTAAGTTTTAAAATTCCACAGGTAAGTGAGGACTTACGAAAACGGATTGTAGAAAAATTTAATGATGACTTTGATGTAGCTTTAGAAGCTGTTAGTGATTCTGGAAAATACTTTTCTCTTTTAAGTGCTACATTAAAAAGTCAATATGGTATTATTATTCAGGCAGTAAGGACATATCCTTCTATTATTTTCGAAGTAGATAAAATATGGATGTCTGATGCTAGGGTTGTAAAAACTTTACTTAAAAGCCTTTTAGCAAAATTACAAGTAGAGAAAACTTTTTTGTTAAAAGAAGCTTTATCCATTCTTTTATTTGTAGGTAATTCTGCAAAAGAACCAGAAATTTCCCAATTAAAAAAAGATATACTAATTCAAATGATTTCAAGACAGCCAGATATTATAATTCAATTTGATCATGTAATTCAAAATGATCCTCAAATATTGCAAATATATTTGAATTATGGAGGGGATTATCGAAAACTTTCTTTACTTAAGGTAGAAACTTTGAATCAAAATATGAATTTGGCTTTGGAATTCGTTAAAAGAGGTGGAAAAGATATTTATGAGGATTTAGATCCATCTTTAAAGAATAACTTAGAAATTGCTTATCAAGCAATACAAATAGATAGATCTTGTATTCACTTAGTTACCGATAAATTAATCTTAATATCTCTTTTGAAAAAAGATCCATCTCTTCGTCAAATTATGAAGCCAGAGGTATTTAAAGAAGTGAATGCATTGTTATGCAAAGAGAATCAAGATGATTTTAATAAAGAAGTATTAAAAAATGAATCAATTCAAAAGCAACAAGCAGAAGAAATTGCATCTTTAAAAACAGCAATCCTAAATGAGCAGATATACAACCAACAAAGTGCATTATTAAAAAAGCAAGAAAGCATTATTGCGAAACAAGCAGAAGAAATTGCGCAATTAAAAGAAATGTTGTCTAATTTAGTCCATGGAGAAGAAAAAGAAACACAAAGTGGAAAGAAAATGTAGATAATAGAAACACTATACCATTTTATAATGATTTCTGTTCATAAGTTTAAAAAATTGAAATTTTATATAAGTAGGAATAAAGAAATGTATCAAATTAACCCAAAAAGTGCTATAGCACTTTTTTCTTTTCTTCATATAATATTTAAGAATAGATAGGATGTGGCTTATGAAAAAAATGAATATATCCATCTTTTTAAATGATAGAAAAAGTAAACATATTTTTCTTCGTATAAAACGTTATATAAAATATTGTCAATTCAAATATCAACTTAGAAAAAAGGCAAATCTAATTGTTTTTAAAAATCAATACCAAATTCTTACTTCATCGAATAAAAAATTGTGCCATTATTTTTGTTTCAATACCAATGATTTATCTATTATTTTAGGAGATGAGGCAACAGTTCCTCAAAATAGAAAACTATTATGTGAATTAAAGGATATTACATCAAATGTTTATTTTCTTGTGTTTTCCTCTCTTTGTAAAACGAATGTAAATTTAAAAGAAATCTTTGAAAAATTGGGAATAGCAACTGTCGGTATGAATGGAATAGAATTATTATTGAATAAAGAAGAAAATGAAAATAGTTTATTAAAACAAGAGGAAATATATCCTCCTCTTGTAGAAGAGAGTATAGAGGAGATCGAACATTTATTTGAAGCAGAGATAGAACAAAAAAAGAAGAGATTTTTAGCTTTAAAAATATTAGGAAAAGATTTTCCCTTGATTGAAGAAATTCTAACAAGATATGAAATAGATAAATATATTTACTTGAAGCAGAAACAAGAATTAATGGAATATGGGTATGATGTAGAGCGTTTGTTTGATCTTTATTTTTCTTTTTACGAATGTAGGAGTAAAGAATACTTGGAATAGGAAGAAATTTCGTATTCTTTTTTTGTTACCTATAGTAAAATAATTTACATTCTTCTTATGACTTGCTATAATAAAAAAGAGAAGGAAGTAGTTGATATTGTGAACTTAGATGGATTAAATGAGAAACAAAAAGAAGCAGTAAAAAAAACAGAGGGGCCTCTTTTAGTATTGGCAGGAGCGGGGAGTGGAAAGACAAGGGTTTTAACGACAAGAGTTGCTTACATGTTATTAGAATTGGGTGTTTCCCCTTCGAGTATTCTAGCAATTACTTTTACAAATAAAGCAGCTAAGGAAATGAAAGAGAGAATTATATCTATGATTGGTGGAATAGGGTATCAGATTCAAATCTCTACATTTCATTCATTTGGATTGCTTCTTATTCGAGAAAATTATGAAGCTTTAGGACTGGATAAGAACTTTACAATTTTAGATAGTGATGATGCAAATACAGTGATTAAAAAAATATGTAAAGAAAAGGGATTTGATCCAAAAATATATAATCCAAAGGCCATAAAAAATAGTATTAGTAGCGCAAAGAATGAATTATTAGATTGCAAGGAATATGCAAAATATGCTTATAGTGATTTTGAACAAAAAGTTGTTTCTGTTTATGAAAAATATGAAGAAAAATTACGGATTAGCCATTCTCTTGATTTTGATGATTTATTAATGCTTCCTATTCGTCTTTTCGAAAAATACCCTGAGATTTTAAAAAGATATCAAGAAAGATTTAAATATATTTTAATTGATGAGTATCAGGATACCAATAAAGCACAATATACTTTGACAAAAATGATTAGTGCGAAATATAAGAACATTTGTGTAGTCGGAGATAATGATCAATCCATTTATGCATTTAGAGGTGCTAATTATAAAAATATTTTAAATTTTGAGAAAGACTATCAAAATCCAGAAGTTATTTTATTAGAAGAAAATTACCGTTCTACCCAAACTATTTTAAATGCGGCGAATGCGGTTATTCAAAATAATAAAGAAAGAAAAGATAAAAATTTGTGGACAAGGAACAAGGAAGGCGAGAAAATAAAATACCATAAGGCCATGGATGAAAAAGAAGAGGCTTCCTATGTTGTTCGAGAAGTGATGCGACTACTAGATCAGGGAGTAACTCGCAATGATATAGCCGTTCTTTATCGCACGAATGCCCAATCTCGTAATTTAGAAGAAGTATTTCTTCGTGAAAATATTCCTTACCGTGTTGTTGGCTCTTTTTACTTTTATAAAAGGAAAGAAATTAAGGATTTAATTTGCTATTTAAAACTAATCTATAATGTTCATGATGATGTAAGTTTAGCTAGAGTTATCAATGTACCAAAACGTGGAATTGGCCTTAAAACGATTGAGAATATTGAAACAAATGCTTTTCTACACCAATGTAGTATGTATGATGCCATTGAAAATGGGAAAGAATTGGCATTTAAAATGACCATCGAAAAAATAAAAGAAAAACAAAAAGATCTTTCTTTGACAGAACTAGTTGACTTTATTTTAGAAGAAACAGGAATGAAAGCAGAATTAGAAAGTGAAAAGTCGATGGAAGCCGATATTCGTCTAGAAAACTTAGAAGAATTTAAGACGATTACAAAACATTTTGAAGAAAGAGAAGGGATAGTTTCATTAGAAGATTTCTTGGAAGAGATCAGTTTGGTTGCGGATATAGAAGAGCATAAAGATATACAGGATGTTATTACACTAATGACTATTCATTCTGCGAAAGGACTCGAGTTTGACTATGTATTTTTAGTCGGTATGGAAGAAGGAATTTTTCCTCATAGCAATTCTTTTTCAAGTAATGAGGATTTAGAAGAAGAAAGAAGACTATGTTATGTAGCTATTACTAGAGCCAAAGAACAGCTTTATATTGTTAATGCTCGAAAGAGAACTATTTTTGGACAAGATAGTTATAATGTACCTAGTCGGTTTTTAGAGGAAATGAAACCAGATTATCTAGAGGCTGACTTTAAAGAAAAAGAGATACAAAGGATAGACAAAACCTCTTTAGTGGATGAATCTGTAGAATATGAAGTGGGAGATAAAGTGGAACATGATACATTTGGAATCGGTGTTATTGTTGGCATTAATAAAAGTGTAGTATCTGTTGCTTTTAAGAATGGAATTAAAACCCTTATGAAGGGACATAAAGCTATGAGAAAGGTGAGTGAGGTAAATGATACTTACGATTATGGATACGTTAAATGATTGGAATGAACAAATAAAAGGTTTCTTCATTGAATATGGGGATAATCCTCTTCTTTGGATTGGTCTTTTTGGACTAGGAATTTTCATTTTCTTTTTAACTTATAGTGCTTTACATAAAAATTAGTATAAAGTTTATTGAAAAGACATAAGATTTATGGTATAGTTTTAAGGAAGGAGTTGAGTGTATGAATTTTTGTCCAAAATGTGGAAAAGAATTAAAAGAAGGCCAAAGTTTCTGTGATAATTGCGGTGCACAGACACAAGGACAAGTAAATGTAAATATAACGAATCAAGTAAATACAGGTGGAAGAGTAAGTATTAAAAACCGTTCCATTGTAACTTGCATTTTATTAAGCATTCTTACTTGTGGAATTTATGGAATTATTTGGTTTATTTCTTTAACGGATGATGCGAATGCAGCAGCGGAAGAAACAGGAACATCTGGTGGTACTGCATTTCTTTTAACACTTGTAACTTGTGGAATTTATAGTATCTACTGGGCTTATATGATGGGAAAGAAAATGCAAACAGCAGGAGAAAAACGTGGAGTTGCTATTGCTGATAATTCTGTACTATATTTAGTGTTATCAATTGTTGGACTAGGAATTGTAAATTATTGTTTAATTCAAAGTGATTTAAATAAATTTGCAGACTAGGGTAAAAAAAGTAATATCATATAATGTAGCATGGATTACATTATTTCTAGGATATTACTTTTTAAATACTATTTTTCATTTATCTATTTCTTGTCCATTCTATAAATTGACACATTTGTATTGTCCCGGCTGTGGTAGTACAAGAATGCTTTTTTCCCTATTAAAATTGGATTTTAAATCGGCATTTTCTTATAATCCACTTTTATTTATCCTTCTGCCTTTTGCATGCATCTATTATCTTTATACTAATTATATTTATCTTTTTGAATTAGAAAATAAAGTAAAAAAAAATATACCCACCTATATTATTCCTATAGTACTAGTCATTACAATTCTGTTTGGGATAGCTCGAAACATTCCTTTTTTTTCTTTCCTAGCTCCCTCTTAAGCTTTAAAATATATTTACAATGTTCAAGATACAGTTGACTCGAAAATGGACATTGTTTTTTATTGTAACTATTTCTTTCAAAAGCAATAAGTGTTATGTAAAAAAAATGTAACTTTTTTTAACTTTCTTGTTAAAAAAAATAAATTGTACTATAATAATAAATAGAATGGAGAGTGTATGGAACGTATTGTTGGTGATTTAATCAGTATGCTTAAAGATGTAAGTGCGAGTGAGCCATTCCTTCTTAGTATGTCTTTAGGTTTCGGACTTATTGTTTTAGAATCGATTATTCCCGCTTTGCCATTAGCCCTTTTCATTGCTTTAAATATGATTTTATTTGGAAATTTGTCTGGATTTATTTTGTCTTGGATAGCGACTATTTGTGGTTGTATTCTTAGTTATTCTATTTGTAGGTATGGATTAAGCAATAAGCTTTATAAGTATGCTCAAAAGCATCCAAAAACAAAGAAAATGATTTTAAAGGTAAAGAACATGACATTTTCAAAATTAGTTGTTATTTTAGCCATCCCTTTTACACCAGCATTTTCTATTAATATAGGTGCTGGATTAGCGAAGATGGAATTTAAAAAATTTTTGTTTGCTTTAGTAATTTCAAAATTATCGATCGTTTATTTTTGGGGATTTGTAGGAACAACTTTCATTGAAAGTCTAACTGATATAACGGTTCTTATCAAATTAGGCTTTATTATTATTGCCGTATTTGTACTATCAAAATTTGTTTTAAGAAAGTTTCATTTTGAATAGAGGTGTTTATGGAAGCTGTTAGTTTTATTTTATTAGTTTTTGTGTTTGTTGCTGTTCTTCTCTTACTGTTTGTTCTGTTTTCTAAAAAGCAGGAGGAAAAAAACACAGTGCAAAATATGGCTAAATTAGAAACATCGATTATAAAAGAATTTTTATCATTTAAAGGAGATTTAGGAAAAGATTTTGATTCTTTAAATCAGAACATGGAACATAAACTTCGCTTGATTCATGATCGTGTAAATGCAAGATTAGATGAAAACTTTGAAAGAACAAATAAAACATTTACATCCGTTTTAGAACGTTTATCAAAAATTGATGAAGCACAAAAGAAAATTGACCATTTATCCAGTGATATTATTTCCCTAGAGAGTGTTTTGACAGATAAAAAGACAAGAGGTATTTTTGGAGAAGTCAATTTACTAAATATTTTAGATAGTGTATTTGGAAAAAATGATAAAATTTATAAAATGCAATATCCTTTAGAAAATGGAACCATTGTGGATTGTATGTTATTTACGCCTAATCCTCTTGGAATGATAGCGATTGACTCAAAGTTTCCTTTAGAAAATTATAGAATTATGGTAGATAAAACATATACACAAGAACAAAGAGTGCAAGCAGAGAAATTGTTTAAATCGGATATGAAAAAACATATTGATGCGATATCTTCTAAATATATTATTCAAGGGGTTACTGCAGACCAAGCTATTTTATTTCTACCAGCAGAAGCTATTTTTGCTGAGGTAAGTGCCTATCACGCAGATGTGATTGAATATGCTTATAAAAAAAGAGTATGGCTTACCAGTCCTACCACTTTAATTAGTACACTTACAACGCTTCAAATGATGATAAAAAATATTGAACGGGATAAATATACTTCCATTATTCATCAAGAATTATTACTTCTCGATGAAGAGTTTAAAAGATATAAAGAGCGTTGGGACAAGCTTTCTAGAAGTATTGATACGGTGAGTAAGGATGTAAAAGAAATTCATACAACAACCGATAAGATTACAAAACGATTTAATAGTATTAATCAAGTTGAAATTGAAGAGAATGAAACTATCTATATTAAGGAGGATGAATCATGGAAAGAATAGTAACGTTAGAAGAATTAAGAACGCTAAGAAAAACGCTTTCGGATCCAAATTTGCCAAAAGATAAATATGAAGAGATTCTGTCGATTATAGGAAGTGATTTTGGTGAACAGGATGAGAAAGATGCGTCTACATCTTTTAGTAAAGAGGGCGCTAAAGCACTGGTGAAAACGAATCCAAGTGCTCCTAGCTTACTAGAAAAAACGGGCTTTTCTAATGTAATTTATTTAGCGACTATTTCTCTAGTTTTTGAAGTTATCTTTTTAGCGGTTTCTCTTCTAATTTATAAATAAACTGATCCCTCCCCCCCATCGAAATGAAATGGCATTAGTAGTTAAAACCTACTTTTTTTCTTGTTCTTGCAGATAGTATTGACAAAACGATGGGGGGGGGGGTATAATGGATACAGGATATATATAGGAAAATAGGATTGATAAAATAGTATAGTTTACGCTCTAATTGTGTATTAACGTTCCTGTTAATGCTATAATATCCTAAATTTATTGGAGCGTAAATTATACTATTTTATTATTTTCCTTCCTTTTTAAGGAGGAGATTTTTGATGAAGAAAAATGGATTTATAGTAACAAGCTTACTTTATCCCATTTTAGTAATGGTAACTGGCATAATGGCAGTGTTTTTGAGTACGAGTAAAGCAAATACATTTTTAAGTCAAATGCGATTGGATACAAAGGGTTCCATCTTTGACAGTGTGACATGCGATTGTGAAGTAATTAACAATACATTAAAGACATTAGGAGAGAGAATTGAAAATATTAACCAAAAAATAGAGGAAATAAGAAACAAGCCAAGTATATTATCCAGTATTACATGGAGTACCTCAAAAGTAACAGAAATGAATACGACAATAAACTCATATTATCTTCTTTTTAGTGAAACTGGAGCTAGTAGCGATACAGTAAATGGGGCAACCATTGTAACTAATAAAATCATAGGAACAAACCGAGTTATGTTAGTAAAAGCAACAGGAAGTAAAGTCACAATCAGTAATGGATACTATTATGC
>CATOJL010000036.1 GCA_951800155.1 uncultured Bacilli bacterium
GATTATTGGAAAGTGTATAAGTTTAAAGACTTAGCAGCAACATGCGAGAGTGGTAAAAGTGGTGGTTGTTCAGCAAGTTCTTGGTTTGCTTCTGCAAAAGAGGTTTTAAAAAATTGTAATTCGAACGGTTGTGAGGGTGGAGATGGGGAATTTAGTACATCTATAACAGCACCTATTAATTTAGATTATAAAGAGATATTAGGATATAATATAGTTTTAAGTTGTTCAGATACAACATCAAATTGTATAAGATACAGTAAAGAGAAAAGTGGAACTGGAGGAGCAGATAAAACAACAAGTGCAACTTATCCATATGTAACTTATGGTTATTCAGGCTTAAATGCTATTTCTGTATCCTCTGGAACACAGATTGATTATAACCGTAAAGTCAACAGTTATGCTTTTACAGGATCTTTAAATAATAGTTGTAATCATTTTGCAGAGGGATTTTATAATAAGTATGGTTATGCTAACAAAATAGCTATACAATTTGGACTTGGTTGTTCTACAAATGGATCACACTGGAGTGCGATAGAACTAAAAGGAACTTCATACAAATTATCAGGTTATATTATTTATAGATAAGCATCTTGAACAAATATAGGATAATAGTATCTATATATTTCGTTGTAGATCTAAGAGTGTTAAATGGTAGAAATTACAAAAAAGAGATAATTTATAATAAACTTCTATGAAAAATATAAAAATTTTCCTTAGAAAAAATCTAAGGATTTTTTATTGTGTCTATTTTATATTTTTGATATAATGAGTTATAGATAGGAAGCTAGATGATATGAGAAATAATAAGGGACAAGCGTTAGTAGAGTTTATTTTGATTTTGCCTATTCTTTTATTTGTAGTGATGTCTATTATAGATGTAGCCACAATACAACTTTCTAAATATAAGTTAGAAGATCATTTAGATACTGTTGTTGCTCTATATGAAGAGGGGAAAATAGAACAGGTAAATCAGTATGGAGAAAGTAAAAAAATTAATATTCGAATAGAAGAAAATAAGGAATATGCAACGATTACGGTGACAACACAGCAAACGATTCATACCCCCATATTAAAGCAAAAGTTAGGAAGTCATTATAAGATTGAAACAGAAAGAATGGTATATCTAGATGAATAATAAAGGACAAGTACTCGTTGCTTTTCTTTTATTACTGCCTCTTTTTTTTCTCATTACTGCTTTTTTATTGGATTTTGGCTCTCTTAGTATGCAAAAAAGAAGAATCACAAACATCGTTGAGGAAGCCCTTATTTATGCAAGTAAAAATAAAGGCAGTGATACATTAGAAGAAGAAGTGGCTACATTTTTAGATAAGAATATAGAGGAAAGTATGGCTTTACAAACGATAAAAGAAAAAGATTATTTTGAAATACAGATGGAGATAGAATTAAAGGGTATGTTTAAAAATATTTTAAAAGGACGATACCAATATATGGTAAAAATGCGAAAGCAATATCAGGAGAAAGGGGATTTATATGGCACTTAGACAAGCAAAAATTATAACAGTTACATCTGTAAAAGGAGGAAGCGGAAAAACAACTTTAGCCTTATCTTTAGCAGGGGAACTTTCTCTTCAAAAAAAAAGTGTACTTCTACTTGATTTAGATTTATATGAAAGTGCTCTTGCTATGCATACAGGATCAGATAGTGATAGAAACTTATTTACATTAATTGATGATCTTAAAAATAATCGATATACTTCAGAGGTAGATTATGTGAGTCGGTATGATGAATATATTTCTGTTTTGCCTGCTCCAAAGGATCCTCGTTTAGCAACCAAAATAACCAATAAATACATTCAAATTGTCTTATCTAAATTAAAGACAAGATATGATTTTATTATTGTTGATACGAATCATACAATGGATGGCATCAACTTGATGGTACTTGATCATAGTGATGAAACATTTTATGTTATTGAAAAAGATCCCATTCAAATTAAAAATATGAAAACAATTGTTTCTATTTTTGGTGATATTGAAAAAGAAAATTATCACATTGTTTTAAATGAAGCAACAAGAAAAACGAAAGGACCGCTTACAAACTATGATATAAAACACATGCTTGCAAAAGAGATTGAATATGTAATTCCTTCTTCTTTTACAGTGAAGAATATTGATGAGTATGTGTTAAATGGAAAAATTATGATTTTAGACTCTAAAATAAGAACCCATTTTAAAAAAGAAATAGCTGTGATTAGGAAGATGGTAGAATTTCTTTTAATAGAAGAATAGAAGGTGTAAAAGTGGCTAGAAAATTAACAGAAGAATTTGAAATTAAATTAGATACATCGGAAATTAGTGATGTAAAAGATTATGAGGCATTTTCTAATAAAGTATTGTTAGATGAACTTAGAAGTAAAATTATTCAAAATTTAATTGATCATAATGTGCATGCCGAAGAAAATATGAATGAATTTGTCAAAAAACAAATTGATTTAACAATAGAAGGTTATGATTTATCAGATACAGAAAGGGCCTATTTATATAATTTGATTGATAATGAAATCAATGGTTATGGGCCTATTTCTGAGCTTTTAAAAGATCCAGATATTACAGAGATTATGGTCAATGATACAGATGAGGTATATATTGAATTAAATGGTCGTGTGGTAAAAGATGATTCGGTTTCTTTTATTAATCATGATCACATTATAAGAACTATTCAACGTATGATTCAACCCCTTGGTAGAACAATTGATACAGCTACTCCGATGGTTGATGCAAGACTAATTGATGGCTCTAGACTAAATGCAGTTATTCCACCTCTTTCTTTACGTGGTCCCGTTTTAACAATTCGTAAATTTAAACCAGAACTTGCCAATATTGATGATTTTTTAAGAAATGGAACATTAACGCCTTATATGGCTCGATTTTTAGAGGCTTGTGTTCAAGCAAAACTGAATATTATTATTTGTGGTGGAACAGGTGGAGGAAAAACGACTCTTTTAAATGTTTTATCTTCTTTTATTGGACAAGAAGAGAGAATCATCACTATTGAAGATGCTGCTGAATTAAAACTAGAACAGGAACATGTGATTTCTTTGGAAACTCGTCTTACTAATTATGAGGGACAAGGAGAAATTACCATTCGTGATTTAGTAATTAATTCGCTTCGTATGCGACCAGATCGTATTATTGTAGGAGAAGTTCGTGGAAAAGAGGCTTTCGATATGCTTCAAGCAATGAATACAGGACATGATGGTTCTTTAACAACTATGCATGCAAATAGTCCTGTCGATGCATTAAATCGTTTAGAAACTATGATTTTAATGGCGGGAATGGAAATTCCTATCAAGGCTTTACGAGAATATATTGAAAATGCAATTGATATTGTTGTGCATATACAGAGATTAGCCGATGGGAAGCGAAAAATTACTTCTATATCTGAGGTTGTTGGCTTTAAAGAAGAGATGATTGAACTTAGAGAAGTTTTCTCTTTTAGACAAAAAGGGTTGACAGATAAAGGAGAAGTCATTGGTGAATTTGTGATGGCAAGGTGTGTACCTTCTGTATATAAAAAAATACGAGAAAGAGGAATTGATTCTTTAACTGATATTTATGGATAAGGAGTGATAACATGAGAAATAGTCATTTTAGTTTATATGAGCAAGCTTTGACAAATAAAACTATTACAGTTACCTATAAGCCTGATCCTTCTGTTTCCAATTACTCCTATAAAATTTATAAAGAGGGTGCTTTATTTGATGAGGTGAAAGTAGCCAATGGGAAATCTTCTACCATCTTATTAGAAGAGTCTGGAGATTATTCGATTACTGTTACTCTTCATTTAAAAGATGGGACCGAAAAAAAAGAGGAAAGTGGGCATTATATCTTGGATGTTGATTCCCCTTATATTTTAGAAAAAGAGGCATATATTCCTATTTATTCTTTAAAAAAAGGAGAAACATTTGATATCGATGTTTTAAAAGAATATGTCACAGTTCGAGATAAACAGGATGGGGATTTATTTTCTTCTTTTACTTGTAATTTAAGTGGTGTTGATTTTACACAATTAGGGGTACAAAAATTAGCCTGTACTGTAACAGATAAAGCAGGGAATGTAGGAGAGAAAGAGTTACTTCTTCGCATTGAGAAAAATAGAGAAACAGAACTCAATTTCATGATTGGGATCCTTGTTCTTTTTCTTCTCTTTTTCTTATTTTCTTATTTACGCTTTTACCGAAGTGTTCGTTTAGAAAAGAAATTTATTCCCTATTCTATTGAACCATTAAAGGATAAAAAAGTATCTATTTTTGACCAATTAACAGATCGGATGTATCAACTTATTTTATTTGTCAATAAAGGATTTGATCATTCTGTATTTATCACAAAATATGCAAAAAGATATGAGAAATATGTTCCTCTTTATAGCCATTTTCAACAAGAAATTGATTTTGTTTCCGCTAAAATTTTAGCTGGATTCTCCCTTGTAATCGTATCGATTATTGGAAATATCCTTCATTATCATTTTGTAAGTTTGTATGAACTTTTTATTCCCTTTTTAGTCGGTTTCTTTTTACCTGACATTTTATATTTCATTCGATATAAACTTTATCGAAATACGATTGAAAACGATTTACTTCAGGCAATTATTATTATGAATAATGCTTTTAAATCTGGAAGGAGTATTACACAGGCAATCGAGCTTGTAACAAAGGAATTAGAAGGACCCATTGGGGTTGAATTTAAAAAAATGCATATGGAAATTTCTTTTGGACTGGGAATTGAAGAAGTATTTGAACGGTTTTCTAAACGAGTCAGATTAGAAGAAGTCACTTATCTAACAGCTTCTTTATCAATTTTAAATAAGACAGGTGGAAATATTATAAAAGTATTCTCATCCATTGAAAAAACATTATTTAATAAGAAAAAATTAAAATTAGAACTTCGTTCTTTAACGGGAAGTTCAAAAATAATTGTCTATGTTTTATTTGCAGTTCCACTTCTCTTTATTCTTTTTATTTCTCTCGTATCTCCAGGTTATTTCGCTCCATTTTATACAACAGGAATTGGGTTTATTATGCTATGTATTATGCTTTTTATCTATATTTTGTATATATGGTTTGTATCGAAAATCATGAAAGTAAGGATGTGATGAAATGCGGGAAGAGAAAATAACGAATCTTTATCGTAAAAAAGATATAGAAAAGACAGATGAAAAATTAAAAATGTTAGGTCTTTCATTTAAAGAAACAAAGAAAGTATCTTTTATTTATAAAAATGCAACGACTTATTTGAACACAAGGTTTATCACAACAATTCTTGTATTTTTATTTACTTTATACAAGGGGGGAGATATGAGTTATATTTTGGCCCCTGTAATCGCTATTCTTTATTTTTATACATTTTATATTTTTACAATCGAGTTACCACTTCATAAAAGAATTCTAAAGCTTGATCATGAAGCTTTAAGCTTTTTTGAAATTCTCACTTTGACTTTAGAATCAGGAAGAAATTTAGAGCATGCTTTAGAGGTAGCTGTCTTTAATGTTGATTCTGAAATTTCGAAAGAATTTCGAAAGACTCTTTTTGAGGTTAAATTTGGAAAATCATTGATTGAAGCGTTGGAGGATATGAAAAAAAGGATTCCTTCCGAAACAATTAATAATATTATTTTAAATATTACGCAGACAAATGTTTTTGGAAGTAGTATACTCGATACAATGTATAATCAAATTGATTTCTTAAGAGATAAACAAATTTTAGAAATTAAAGGACAAATTAATAAAATTCCAAATAAAATAAGTATTATATCAGTAATATTTATTGTTCCACTTATTTTGATTTTGGTATTAGGACCAGTTGTGATTGGTTATTTATAGGAGGTTTAATCATGTATCATTTTATTGGAATTAAAGGATCTGGCATGAGCGCCCTTGCACAGATTATGAAAGAACTTGGGTATGAGGTAGAGGGAAGTGATGTAGAGAAACACTTTTTTACAGAGGAAGGACTTCGTGCAAAAAATATTCCTTTCTTTCCTTATCAGAAAGAAAATATCCAAGAAAAAATGAAAATTATAAGAGGGGAGTCTATTCAAAATGACCATCCTGAGGTGATCGAAGCAGAAGCGAAAAATTTAAAAATATATTCTTATCATGAAATGGTGGGAAAACTCACAGAACGTTTTAAAACAATTTGTGTAGCAGGGTGTCATGGAAAGACGACAACAACAGCTATGTTAGCCCATGTTTTAAACAATACAATTGGAACCAATTATTTAATAGGAGATGGAACAGGTTTTGCCGCAGTTGAAAATGAATATTTTGTTTTAGAAGCTTGTGAATATAGAAGACATTTTTTATCTTATAAACCTTATTATGCTATAATTACCAATATTGATTTTGATCATGTTGACTATTTTAAAAATATGGATGATGTCATTGATGCCTATACAGAATATGCAAATAAAGCGGAAAAACTGACTTTGGCTTGTGGAGATGATCCGTATACCCATTCTCTAGAAGTGAGGAAACCCATTTTCTTTTATGGTTTGGGAGAGGACAATGACATCCAAGCAATTAATGTTGAATATAAGACGACGGGGATCAGCTTTGAAGTTCAGGTAGAAGAGAATTATTATGGTTTTTTTGATTTGCCGATTTATGGAAAACATCAATTACTCGATGCCCTTGCTTGTATTGCTGTATGTTACTATGAAAGATTAGAAGCAAAAGAAGTACAAAAAATATTTAAGACTTTTAAGGGAGCAAAGAGAAGATTTACAGAAACCGTTGTTGGAGATTCAATTCTTATTGATGATTATGCGCATCACCCAAATGAGGTAAATGCAACCATTCATGCAGTAAAACAAAAATATGAAGGAAAAAAAGTTATTTCTATTTTTCAACCACATACGTTTTCAAGAACACAGGAATTTATAGAAGATTTTACTCGTGTATTTAAAAAAGTGGATGAGGCTTATTTTTTAGAAATCCATCCTGCACGTGAAAAACAAGAAGACTATCCAGATATAAAAAGTGAAGTGATTGTAGAGAAACTATCGAATGGACATATGCTTACTATGCAGGATGCAGAAAGACTTAGTCAAGAAAAAGGATCTGTCTTTGTATTTATGAGTCCGAATGATTTATCTGTATTAGAAAACGAATTAATAGAAAGATTAAAGTAGGAGGTGTTTTTATGAATTGTCCAAATTGTGGAAGTATTGTAAAAGAAGGGGAAATTATGTGTTCAACTTGTCGAATGCCCGTTGCTCTTATGAGTGGAAATCCCGTTTCTCCTACTCCCATTGCACCAAGCATGCCTGAGGAAACTTTTGTTGATCCAGCGACGACTGTATCTAGCATGGCACAACAGACACCTACATATGTTGAAGAAATACCAGAATCAAGTACTAACGATTTATACAAAAATTATGGAGAAGGAAAAAAACCAGTAACTAGTTTAAAATTTATTCTTCCTATTGTATTAGGTATGGCTCTTTTTCTTTTTGTCCTCTTTGGTATTTATATGGTTGTAAAGATGTATGTGCAAGATCAAAAAAGTGATCCTAGTACAAATACACTTTCTACTTATCAGGTTGATTTCAATGGGTACATTTATACACTGAGTGGAGATTTAACTTACCATAAAGATACAGCATCCAATTTATTTCATATCGCTTTGAGCGATAATTCATGGTCTAGTTCTCTTCAAGTTATTGAATCAACGTATGCAAATGCAAAGATAAAGCAAAATGCCTTAAAATCTTATTTTCAGTCACTTGGATATACTGTTTCTAATGCTGAGGAGGAAGAGTATGAAGGAGCTTCTTTCTTACTTTTTGAGGCAACAAAAGGCGCAAAAAATTATCTATTAGCAGTTACACAGGCGGGGGATTCCTCAAATTGTTTTGGAATTGTAATCGAAACACAAGATGATACTTATGATTATGAATTAATGGAGATGATTGCGAAGATTACGACCAATGTAAAATATGAAAGAACAGATACATCTGGAAAGGAAAAAGTGGATTTTGATTTCACAAAAGTGTTACGATAAATGAAAAAAATATGTATTATAGTTCCTATTCTTGTGTGTCTTCTTTGCATAAGCGTTTTCGTTTATAAGAAGATAGTTCCAATGTATGTAGATACTTATTCCTTAGAAGGTGATTACGTTCCTTCTTTACGTAAAGTTTTGAAAGAAACGAAAAAAGTTTCCCTTTATAAAGCAAATAAGAAGAATGGTATTTATACAAAAAAATATGTGTATGAAAAACAAAAAAATGTGCTAAAAGATTTAACGACTTATACAAATTATTTAATTCAAATGGAACAATTTGAAGTTTTACAAGATTATGATTTAAAAGATGAAAACATGAAAGAAATTTATTTAGGAAAACAATCTCATGTAGATTCTACAAAAATTATTCTTGTAGAAATTACTTATACAGAGGATACAATTACAATTCTTTTAACTAAAAAGAAGGGTAGTTTTCTCAAATAAAAAATCTAACGAACTCGTTAGATTTTTCTATATAGACCAATTGCTTTTCCTAAAATAGTTACGTTATCTAAAAGAATAGGTTGCATTGTATCATTTTCAGGTTGCAAGCGAAAGTAATTTTCTTCTTTATAAAATGTTTTTAAAGTTACTTCATTTTCCTCAGTCATGGCAACGACCACTTGTCCATTTCTAGCTGTATTTACACGCTCTACAATGACAATATCTCCATCTAAGATACCTGCATTAATCATACTTGTACCCTGAACTTTTAGACTAAAAACTTCTTTATTTCGTGGAACTAAGTAAGAAGGGATGGCTAAGACTTCATCAGGTTGTTCGATTGCTTCAATGGGATTACCTGCTGTAATTTTTCCAAGGAGAGGGATTTCTACAGTAAGTTCATTTAAGGGAGTTACGTATTCATTGGAAACAAGAAGTTCAATTGCTCTATTTTTGTATCCATTTTTCTTGATAGCTCCTTTTTTTTCTAGATTATTTAAGTGAGCATGAATGGTCGCTGGAGAATTAACCCCTAAAGCAGAACCAATTTCCCGAATGGTAGGTGGAAATCCATGTTCTGCGATATATTGTTTCATAAAATCTAAAATTTCATTTTGTTTTTTTGTTAATGTTTCCATAAAACCTCCTCGATTTCTCTTATTCCCATTTTAGCATACCTCCATTTTGTTGTCAAACGTTTGTTCTTGTAAAAAAAACTGTTTTTTTCTGCTTTTCATCGAAATGGAAGAATTTTGAAAGGAATCATTCTCTTCAATTGTATGATATATAGAAACAGATTTGTAATTTTAAAGAGAATTTTTTTGAAAATTAGGATAGAAGAGTTGAAAGTGTTTTTTTGCTAAAAAAGAAATGTCATAGACCATGTGTTAAGGCTCACTTGCTTCTTTTGGAGATATAATTAAAAATTTTCTTTTGAAAAAAAGAAAATAGGAAAAATTGATTTGGCGAATATCTTTTCATTTTTCTTATTTTCGTGTATACTGATGTTAGAAAGATAGGAGAATATATGGACGAGAAAATAATTAATAATATAAAGATGTTAGCTATTGATATGATTCATGAGGCAGGAAGTGGGCATCCGGGGATTGTTTTGGGAGCTGCTCCTATTTTGTATACCTTGTATGCAAAACATATGCGAGTGAGTACGAGTGATACTTCTTGGATAAACCGTGATCGTTTTGTCATGTCGGCAGGACATGGTTCCGCTCTTTTATATGCGACTTTATATATGGCAGGTTTTGATATAAATTTAGAAGATTTAAAACATTTTAGACATTATCAAGCAAAGACACCCGGGCATCCAGAGGTTTTTATCACTCCTGGAGTTGATGCTTCAACAGGTCCTCTTGGACAAGGAATTGCAACAGCAGTTGGACTTGCTTTAGGGGGGAAAATGGCAAAGGCACGTGTCAATACAAAAGAGTATTCATTAATTGATTATAATGTATACGCTTTGTGTGGAGATGGGGATTTTATGGAAGGAATTAGCTATGAGGCTATGTCTTTTGCTGGAAGTCATCAATTGGATAATTTAATTGTGTTGTATGATTCCAATGGTGTGAGCCTAGATGGGGTGACCCATGGGGTTTTTAACGAATCTATGGAAGCACGAGCAAAAAGTATGGGTTGGGATTATGAATTTGTAAAAGATGGTACGCAAATTCATTTGATTGATAAGGCGATTACTAGAGCAAAATTAAATAAAAAACCTACGCTTATTGAAATAAAAACAATTATTGGAAAGGGTTCTTATTTAGAAGGTTCCCATGTAGTCCATGGAAAACCTTTAACAGAAGATGATATAAAACAATTAAAGTACAATTTAGAAATTCCTTTAAAAGAATTTTATGTAGATGAAAGTTTGCGCGATTCATTTAGAAGAGAACTAGCAAAACGAACCGATGATGCTTATAGAAAGTGGGCTGAATCTTATAAAAAGTGTGCGAGCGATGAAGAAGCTTTAAAACGAGTTGCATTTTTATTTCATCCAGCCATTCGTTGTAATTTTCTAGATTATGAATTTCACTTTGAAGAAAATTTGAATGAAGCTACGCGAAATACCAACAAAAAGATAATGGAAGTGATTTCTTCTTATATTCCTTATTTGGTTGGAGGAGCGGCAGATGTAGCCAGTACCAC
>CATOJL010000037.1 GCA_951800155.1 uncultured Bacilli bacterium
GTTTTTGTTGGATACTTCTTTATTTTTATTATAAAAAAAGAAAGATAATTCATGCAAAGTCATTTTACATTTTAAGTATTATTTTTAGTATTTGTATGTTAATAGGAAACGCATTTGAAAGATCTGGTGATTTTGCGCTTCTTTATCAGACACCTACCCATATTGTGTTACAATTTTGCCAGTTGATAGGATATTTTTTCTTATTTCAAACTGGATTAAGTTATGCATATACCTATTTAAAGAAATATAAAGATACATTTTCTTATCAAAAAATAAAAAGGCTATTTGAGGAACATCCCATTTTATTTTCTTCTATTTGTTTATTTTTAAGTTATCTCATTTATATGATAGCATTTTATCCAGCGATTCTATCTCCTGATCCAAGTAACCAAATCAAACAGTTCTTCAATATAGAAACGAAATATCTAGATAGTGTAATTGTTACCAATCCAAACGTGTATTTAACCAATCATCATCCTGTTTTCCACACAATGCTTTTAGGAGGGTGTGCGAAAATTGGACTTTTATTTAAAAATTTTAACTTTGGTCTTTTTATCTATACATTTTTACAAACTCTAGCTGTTATTTTTACTTTGTCTTATACCATTTATTTCATGAAAAAACTACATACGCCTTATAAAATTCGCTTTTTCATTTTGCTTTTTTATATGTTTTGTCCTATTTTTCCTCTTTATTCCATGTCTACTGTAAAAGATACATTCTTCTCCTGTTGTATCGTTTTATATACGATACAAATCTTTATTTTATTGAAAAATAAAGATTATCAAAAACATCAATTTTTCTTTCTTTTTCTAATTCTTCTTTTTCTATTTCTCTTTAGAAACAATGGTATTCATGTTTTTTTCCTTTCGTTTCCTTTTTTATTTCTCGTATTAAAGAAAATATGGAAGAAAAATCTTATCTTATTTCTTCTTTGCCTCTTTTGTTATTTTGGCTATACAAAGCTTCTTCTTCCTATGTTTGATATTCCTGAGGGAAGTATTCGGGAGATGCTTTCGATCCCATTTCAACAAACTGCGCGTTATGTAACAAAATATGAGGAAGAAGTGACAGAAAAAGAAAAACGTGCCATAGATAAAATTTTAGTGTATAATACTTTGAAAGAGCGGTATGAGGCAAATATTTCGGATCCTGTAAAGGCAGAATTTAACAAATATGCAACGAAAGATGATTTGAAGGCCTATTTTTCTATTTGGATGAATCAATTTAGAAAACATCCACTCGTATATTTAGAGGCAACGGTTGCGAATACATATGGCTACTTTTATCCCAATACAACTTCTTGGTATGTGTATTATAAATATGATGACCGTCTTAGTCATGCTGGATTTGAATATCATTACAATTCTTTTTCTGGTTTACGGAATAGCTTAAGCAAATATGCAAATGTATATAAGAAATTCCCCATGATCGGTTTAAGTGTAAACATTGGATTTGCTTTCTTTGCTTTATCAACTCTCTTTATTTATGTTATTTATGAAAAGAAATATAGATACCTTCCTGTATTCGCCCCTCATTTTGCTTTGATCTTCGTTTGTATTGCTTCTCCTGTCAATACTTATTTTAGATATGCTATGCCGTATATATTTACATTACCCCTTTTATTTTGTATGACAATTTCTATTTTAAAAGAGAAAGATAGGTGATTTCATGAGTGGAAAAGGTTTTGCCCTTACATTTTTCAGTTTTTTCATTTTATTATTGCTTCTTTTTTCGTTAAATAAAAGGGAAACTATGTCTTATTATAAAGTACAGTTTGGTGAGGAAGAAGTTTCTTATTATGTGATAGAAAGTACAGAAAAGAAATATATTGAAGATGTAATGGAAAGTAAAATGGAAAATAAACAATATGTCGATAGAACGTTAGTAGAAATAGACAGAAAGATTCCTCTTTTACATGTTTCTAAGTATGCTTGCACAAAAGAAAATAGGAAAAGAAGAATTGATTGTAAACCATTTTATAAAACAGAAAAATCTCCCTTTGTAGAAGAAATAGAGGAAACGCCAAGTTCTCTTGAAATTTTATTTCAAGATCAAGTCATTTATCAGTCTATTTATAAGGAAGATTTAAGTGATTTCTTAAAAGAAAAAGGACGTTATTATTTTATTGTGACTTATGAAAGTAAAAGTAAGAAAAAAGATAAAGTGACAAAATTGTTGTTTTCAGTAAAGGTAGTTGAGTAATATGAAAAGATCAGAGTATGATGATTTTAAAAAAGAGGCAATGCGAGATTATTTTAAAATGCAACTAGAAAATCAAAGAAATAGGAAAATTTTTAAATATTCCATTTTGTTTTTGATGATTTTTTTACCATTAGTCATTATTTCTTATAAAAGTATGCAGATTATTTTGCAAGCCGAAAATAATGCAAATCGAATGAAAAAAGATAAACAGGAAATACAACAATACGGAAACGCTTTACTCAAAAATAAAGAATTTATCTCTTCTCTTTCTTTTAAAGAGGGAAAGGCAACTATTTATTTAGATGCTATTTATAATCAAAAGTATAGTATATCTTTGGATAAAAAGTATTTTGATAAAAAATATGAGCACCAGTGTTTAGGCTATTTTGTAATTACAAAAGAAGATTCTATGTATAAAATAGACACAGATGCTTACTGTAAAATGTAGAGAAAAAGTGTAAACTAAAAAGGATTTTAAAGATAAAATTCCTTTTTTTTGTTATACTAAAATTAGGTGATAGAATGAATGTAGTTACTATTATTAATAAAAAAAGACAAGGTTTGCCTCTTACAAAGGAAGAGATTTCCTATATGGTTGATGGGTATGTTAAAGAAGAAATTCCAGATTATCAAATGAGTGCATTTTTGATGAGTATCTGTTTAAAGAATATGAATGAAGAAGAGATTTTTTATTTAACAGATGCCATGCTTCATAGTGGAAATTTACTAGATACTTCTATGTTTGGTATACATACGGTGGACAAACACTCAACAGGTGGCGTTGGAGATAAGACAACACTTGTTGTCGCACCTCTTGTTGCTTCAACTGGGGTTGATGTCATTAAAATGAGTGGAAGAGGTTTAGGCTTTACAGGAGGTACAATTGATAAATTAGAGTCTATTCATGGATTTCAAACTTATTTGACCGAAGAAGAATGGATGAAGCAAATCGAAGAGATTCACGTTTGTATAGCGAGTGGGGGAAAAGATCTTGTTTTGGCCGATAAAAAAATGTATGCTTTAAGGGATGTTACAGGAACCGTAGAATCGCTTCCTTTAATTGCTTCTAGCATCATGAGTAAAAAAATTGCCTCTGGTTCTAAAAAAATTGTAATGGATGTGAAAGTGGGAAAAGGAGCTTTAATGAAAACGGAAAAAGAAGCGGAGGAACTTGCCAAAACAATGATACAAATTGGGAAACGATATGGTGTTACTGTAAAATGTGTATTATCGAGTATGGATTCTCCTCTTGGATATGCGATTGGAAATGGACTTGAAGTAAAAGAAAGTATAGATGCTTTACAAGGAAAGTTCGCTCCTGATTTTTATGAACTTGTCTTATCTCTTGCTTCACAAATGGTTGCTTTAGGATTAGAAATTTCGAAAGAAGAAGCAGAAGAGAAAGTGATTACCAATCTGAAAAATGGACAGGCTTATGAAGTATTTTTAAAATTAGTAGAGAAACAACATGGAAATATAGAAAAAGTAGATATAGCAGATACAACTTATGATGTATGCAGTGAAGAAGAGGGGTATATTACTTCGATAGATGCTTTAGGACTTGCTCAAATCTCTTCTAAATTAGGTTCTGGCAGAGAAAATTTAGAGGATACAATTGATTATGGTGTAGGCTTATGGCTTTTGAAGAAACCTGGAGATTTTGTAAAAAAAGGAGAAGCATTATTACGTGTATATTATCGAGAAAAAATCGTCGAAAAAGAAGAAATTTTGAAGAGCTTTCGTATTGAGAAAGAACAGAAAAAAGGAACTTCTATTCTTTTAAAGTATATAGTGTAACGATTTATGAAATAAATAAAAAAAGGATGTGTCAAAATGGATAAGGAAAAAGGATTTACTTTGATAGAATTACTTGCTGTTATTGTAATACTTGCTGTTATAGCACTTATAGCCGTACCAGTAATACTCAGCTTAGTAGATAAATCAAGAAGGAAGGCAGCAGAAGAAAGTGCTATCCTATATGTGGATACCATTGAAAATATGTTGATGATAAACAATATAGAAAATACCGATGGAAAAACATATAAAGTAAGGGAAAGAATGGTTGTTGATGAAAAGGATAAAGTGATTTTAAACTTAGAAATCAAAGGAGATGTACCTTATTCGGGAGTAAATAATGAAATCAAAATCAATAGTGGATTTATTGAAATAGCAAATCTAAGATTTAACTCGTATTATGTGCATTATGAAATGGATATGACGACCAAGAAATTTAAAACATGTACTTCACAAAAAGGATTTTTAGACAACTGTGATGGAACAGGAAGTGTTATACCAAGTACTCCTGATAATCTAGATGAGCCTAAAGTAGATAGTGGAGCAACGATAGAAGTTGCAAAAGGTAAGACTTATCTAGCGATTATCTATCTAGACCCAACGGATATAAGTAAGAAATGTACTAAAGAAGAAGCAGAAGCAAATCTAAATGAATATGGAACACCAACTATGATTACAAGTGGTTGTATGAAATGGTATGCTTATAAAGAAGATGATAAGAACTATACCATGATCCTTGATCATAATACATCTGGAAATGTAAAATGGAATAATAATAGGACTACAGTTGATGAGCCAACTATTGTTATGGAAAGACTTCAAGATGATATCAAAGAATGGGAGGAAGTTATAAGAAAAAAGACGCGTCTTATTCGAGCAGATGAAGTGGCGGAGATTACGGGAGCAAATCGTGAAGATGCAATCAAATGGCATTCGAGTAAAACATATATAAATGGAAATCCAACCGACACAAATATAGAAGTAGCTAGTTTTTATTTTACTGGTAGTGGAACATCTTATAAGGGGAATTGGGATTGTCCAAAGACTAGTAATAGCCCATATGCATGGTTATATGATTATACAGCTTATTGCGTTAATAATGGCTGTAATGTTGGAGATGAAAATGCTTATCCTGCAGATACGAAAGATAGTACTTATTCAATGCAAATTGAAGGTTATTGGACAGAAACACACACAATAACTTCTACAGAGTTTGTGGTTCCATTTGCCTATTTAATTGGAAGGACAGGTCTCTTGAATGCCTATGGAACTACTTATAATAAAATAGGTGTTCGCCCTGTTATTACTATTCCAAAGAATATATTTGATAAAAAAGAAGAAAAACCAGAAGAAGATTCTAAAGGTATTCTTAAAGATGTAGTGAAATTAGGAGATTACATAAGTTATACACCTATAAGTACATCTTATACAATAAGAAAAGAAGATACAGGTTACTAGGAATTTATTATTAATCCAAGCGAGTTAAATTTATGGAGAGTCATACGAAAAAATGATGATGGAACTGTAGAAGTAGTATCAGAATATATTTCTAGTCAGAAACTCTATTTTTATGGAGAGGTTGGTTATAATAATTACATAGGTACATTAAATAAAATAGCAAAGCAATATGAAACAGAAGGGTTGACAGTAGGCTCAAGACATATGGGATATGATCCCACAAAAGCGAGTGAATATGTAACAGATAATAAGCAGAGAGATGAAGGGTATAAAACAGATGCAGAACTTGTTCAAAAAGTGATTGGAACATTAATGGCAAGAGCGGAAAAGTCTACATTTTATACTTTTTATTCGATAGCTTCACGTAGCCTTGGAACGAGTAGATATTTAATTAATGGAGAGGGAAAACAAATAGAGGGTGATGATAGTAGGCTCTATTATGGTGGTGCACGTCCAATCCTCGTTTTCAGTGCGAAACTAAGAGTATCTGGTGATGGTTCGCAGAATACTCCCTATATACTTAAACCATAAAAATGTTGAAGAAGATAGTTCTATATAAAATAAGAAATGTCAATTTATGTAAAATAAAGGGAATTTAGTTGAAATTTTAAATACATTTCGATATGATTAAACTAGGGAGCGTGAGAATGTGATATATCCTTCAATAGACATTTTATTAAATCAAGTTGGATCAAAATATCTTTTAGTAAATTTAGTTGCAAAAAGAGCAAAAGAAATGCAAGAAAAGGGAAACTTGCAAATGAAAGAAAAAGATTATGTATCAACGAAAGAAATTGGTAGGGCTTTGGAAGAAGTGTCGAATGATTTAATTAAACTAGAGGAAAAAGAGCAATAATCTCTTTTTCTTTTTATTGACAAGCGAACAAAAGTTTTCTATAATGAGTAAAGGTGATACACTTGAAAATAGAAAAAATGAAGAAAATGGCAAATAATAAATATAAACTTTTTTTAGAAAATGGACAGACAATTACAACCTATGATGAAGTGATTTTGAAACATAATATCTTATATCATAAGGAACTGGATGAAGAATTGTTAAAAAAAATAGAAGTGGATCAAGAATATTATACATTGTATAATTGTGCTGTTCAGTATATGAAAAAATGTATTCGTAGTAAAAAAGAGATGAAAGACTATTTAGAAAGACAAGGAGTAGAGGAGAAAGATATTAGCAAAATTTTAAAAAGTTTAGAGGAGAAAGGATTAATCAACGATGCACTTTTTTGTGAATCTTTTATTTCAGATAAGTTTTATTTATCTCATTTTGGTCCTTTAAAAATAAAAAAGGAATTAGAAAATCGATGGATTGATGAAGAGCTCATTACAAAGTATATAGAAAAATTATCACCAGAAGAAATATACAATAGTCTATATAAGATGATGCAAAAAAAGATAAGTTTGGATCATAAACATTCGGGAAGTATCTTAAAACAGAAAATACTTTCTTATTTTTTAGAAAAAGGTTTTGAGAGAGAAATGATTCACACTATTTTTGATGAATTATATAAAGAGGATCTATCTGTTTTAAAGAAAGAATACGAAGCAATAAAGAGAAAATTAGAAAAAAAATATGAAGGAAGAGAATTAGACTACCACCTTGTTCAAAAATTATATCAAAAAGGGTTTCTCAAGGAAGAAATTGATAAAATAAAAGAAGAGGATTTCTAGTTCTCTTCTTGTTTTGTATTTAAAGATTTTTTATAGTTTTCCTTGATTGTAGAATCAGCAATATCGAATTCATATTTTTCACGAATTTCAATCCATGTATTTGTAGCAAGATTTGAGTCATTTTTTAACTTATTTTCCGTTATTTTTTCTAAACATTTGTCTTTTGCCTTTTCTAAAGAAGGTTTTTCTGTAGCACTTACTCTATAGATGATATGGTATCCATAAGTGGACTCAACAGGTTCTTTTGTATAGTTTCCATCTTCTAATGCAAGAGTTGCTTCAAAGAAAGAATCAACATAATCCCCATTTGTAAAGGAAGGAAGATCTCCATCTTTTTCTTTTGTTTGTTCATCATCAGAATATTCCTTTACTACATCGCTCCAAGAAGAACCATCATTTAATTTTTCAATGGCTTCTTCTGCTCTTTTTTTCGCATTTTCATTTGCCTCTTTTTTCTCATCCTCTGACATTTCACTCTTTGTTTCAGGTTTAATTAAAATGTGTTTTACTGTGTAATCCCCATAAATCTCTTTTTCGTAATATTCGTTGATTTCATCTTCTGTAATCTTTTCTTTAACATATTTACTTATAATGTCATTTCTTTTGTTATTTTCAATCGAAGCTTTTAGAAAATCATCATCATCAGCAAATCCATAATAACTTAAAACAGTATCCCATGAATAATTGTATTGTTCATAGTAAGCTTTTGTACTAGAAAGTTCTGCCTTTGCAGCTTCTTCATACTCTTTATCATCTGGAATTTCTGTATTGATAATATAAGTATCTACCATATTTGTAAGTGCGACACTTCCATATTTTTCTTTTAATTCATCAAATAATTCTTCTGCTGTAAATTCTTTGTTTTTTAAAGATGCAACTACTTCTTTTCCATCTTTTAATTTTACTTTTGTTCCACATCCAGTAATGAAAAGAATACCGCATATGGTTATAATTGGTAATATTTTTTTCTTCATAATTTTCCTCCTAACTAATAGTTTATCAAATAAAGCGACAAAAAACAAGAAATTTTATTTGTTTATTCAGGAAAATATTTGTGAAATTTTCTTGTTAGAGAAGGGGGCGTAAAAATAAAAATATAGATAAATCTTCTTGATAAAAAGTGTACTGCATCTATAAAAGATAGGTTGACTTTTCCACTTCCTTGATGAAATTTACAATAGACTCTTTTTTATTTAAGCTTTTATTTTAAGCCAAAATACTATAAAAATAGATGTTGAATCATTTAAATTTATGAATTTTAGTTACTTATAATCACCAAAATTCCTCTTTTGCGTACAATACTTTAGAAATAGAAAAAAGGAGGAATGTTATATGTGTAATAACGGTGTATCAGGTGCTGCAATTGTTTTAGTTCTATTTATTCTTTTAATCATCATACTAGGAGCCTATATTTAGGTCTTAAAGGAGGTGTATTAAATGTCATGTAATAATTCTTGTAATGGAGCAAACACTTCAAATGTAGGAAATGGATGTTCAAATGTTGGAACATCACATGGATGTGGTAGCGGTTATGTAATCCTAATTGTTTTATATATTTTACTTGCTATTATTCTAGGTTCTTACATTATGTGTTAAAAGGAAAGGGGTTCCCAATAAAGGAATCCTTTTTTCTTTTAAAAAATCGTTTTTTTTAGTATACTAGATATAAAATGATTTGGGTGATGAGATGGCTCAAGAAAAAATTGGAGAATTTATAAAAAAATTAAGACAGGAAAATCTGTTGACGCAAAAAGAGCTCGCAGATAAATTAGGTGTAACGTATCAAGCGGTAAGTAAGTGGGAGAATGGGAAAAATATACCTGATCTTCTTCTTTTAAAAAAGATGTGTGCGGAGTTTCATTGTGACATAAATGAGTTATTAAATGGAGAGAAGAAAAAAAGAAAAAAAATGGTTCAAAAAATTTTTCTTTTTGGTATTCCTTTCCTTGTTTTTTTAATTTTGATTGTATGGAATTTCTTTTCTCATTCTCATGCATTTGAATTTAAGACTTTATCTTCTACTTGCAATGCCTTTCGTATTTCAGGAAGCATAGCTTATAATAAAGAGCAATCTTCTATTTATATTTCAAATGTAGAATATTGTGGGGAAGAAGAAAAGGAAAAATATAAAAAAATTACATGTACGTTATATGAAACAAATGAAAATCAAATGAGTAAAATTAGTGAAAATGTATATGAAGGGGATATTACTTTAGAGGAATACTTAAAAGATGTTCGTTTTTATGTAGATTATTCCAAAAGTATTTGTCGTGAATATTTGGAAGGCAGTTTATTTATAGAAATACAAGGAATAGATACAGATGGAAAAATACAAGTGTATAAAATTCCTTTATCACTACAAGATCGTTGTCCATAGACTCAACCTAGAATTGAGTCTTTTCAACTTAGAATTGCTTGCTATTTGTATTTATTTTATCTAAACTAAAAAAAGAAGGAGAGAAGTTTTATGAAAAATATAAAAAGAATAGTAGTTAGTACAATTATCCTTTCTTTCCTTTTTGGAGGACTGGGTTGTTCATCTACTACGAAAAAAGAAGAAAATGATGCGATAAAATTTAAAGAAGAATATGAAAAATTAAATGATACTATTCGTGAATCAGATGGAGCTTTCTATAACAATGTTTCCATTGATGAAAAAAATCCAA
Source organism: uncultured Bacilli bacterium (assembly GCA_951800155.1). GTDB lineage: Bacteria > Bacillota_I > Bacilli_A > RF39 > UBA660 > CATOJL01. The sequence continues at coordinate 9,813 of CATOJL010000037.1, forward strand.
TTCAGTATATTAGTGCGAAGGAAGCAGTAGAAATTATAAAAAATAAAACAGGAATCATTTATTTTGGAGCATCTTGGTGTCCTTGGTGTAGAAATGCCATACAAGTTTTGTTTGATGTCGCACAGAAGAAAAATATAGATGTGATTTATTATGTAGATATGGATAAAGTTAGAAATATTTATGAAGTAAAAGAAGGAGAGCTTGTAAAGACACAGAAAGAACAAGAAGGTTATTATAAGTTATTAGAAGCTTTAGATTCTATTTTGGGAGAAGAAACTTATACATTAACTAATGATGGAAAAACTTATGATACAAAGGAAAAGCGTATTTATATGCCTTTGATAGTAGGAATAAAGAATGGGAATATTGTAGAGAATCATGTAGGAACTGTAAATCTAAATAGTGAACAAACAAAATATAGTACACTAACAAAAGAACAATATAATGAGTTATACCAAGTATATGATGCTTTGTTATCCAAGACTTTTGATAACTGCATAGAAAATAAATGTTCATAAAAAATAGTTTCTATTTATAAGAAATAAGGTATGAAAGGTACTTTATTTTTTTGTTGTGTTAAAAAATGAAGTTGACAAAACTATGGGGGGGGGGGGGG